>QHWK01000521.1 GCA_003223775.1 Acidobacteriota bacterium | reverse complement strand
TCGTCATGCTCCGCGTGTGGCGCCTTGCTGTGCCAATCCCTCTGACGGTCGCGAGTTGAAACCCGCGAGTGCAGGTAGAAGAGGTCGCCCGGATACGCCTCCCGCCCCGGCGGCCGCCGAAGGAGCAGCGAGATCTCGCGATACGCCTGGGCGTGCCGCGACAGGTCGTCGTACACGCACAGCGCGCGACGCCCCGCGTCGCGGAAGTACTCGCCCATCGCCGTCGCCGCGTACGGGCTGATGTAGAGCAGCGAGACGGCATCCGAGGCGCTTGCGCCCTACGGGCTAATGACGGGACCACGCGATGGGCCATCGAGCCGGAAACGCGATCGTCGACGCGAGCAGGGCCGGCGGCGGCGGGTCCGGTGCGCACGCGACGTCGTGCTCGTCGCGGTTCAGGAGGTCGGCGAGTGCGGCAATCGCGTCCGCGTGGCTGTCGAACCATCGATCGGCCGACACGGAAGGCAGCGTATCGCCGTCGACATAGCACCTCGGCAGCGGGAGGTGCGCGAACTGGCGCGTGGTCGGATCTTCGTAGATGGTGTATTTCATGGGCGCGTCAAATCCGATCGGCAAAGACCATGTCGCGGATGTATCGGATCATCTGCGCCGACGCCGGATGGCCGAACTTGCGGTTGTGGACGAACCCCTCGGGCATGGTTGCCGGCCCGGCCCAGCCGATGATTCCCTTGGTCGGGTATCGATGCGTGACGTTGACGTGCAGACTCGTGTCGTCGGCGATCTCGAAAAACACGACCTTACAGTCGTTGGTCAACGGACGCTTCAATTTGAAGCGCTTGATCTCGATTTCCGCGGTGTCGACCCGTTTGGTCCAGGCGTTGGTGAGCAGCTTGCGCGTCGAGGAGAGGTCGCCGTCACGCGAATTATGATCCATTGCGTTGCTCCGTCTTCTGTTTTAGCTTGCGTTCACGCGGCGCGCCGCCGCCCTCGAGCTCGCGGTCCAATCGCGCGCGATCGTGCGGCGATGCCGGGCGTGCGCTTTGCGCGGCGACCGGGATCGGCTCGGGTTTGGGAACGTCCTGCGCGCGCTTGACGCGAATCTCGAACGCGCCCGGGATCATCGGTATCAACGCTCCAACCATTCCACGAAGGCCGGCGGTATCTCGTTGCGGACGATCATCACGCGCACGATGCGATCGTCGCGCAGCAGCGTCGTCGTGCCGGCGCGGGCGGCTTCGACGGTGGCGTACCGCGCCATGGCGGTCGCGAGATTGGTCGCAGATCCTCGTCGCATCGTGGCAATCAGCCTGAACATGCCTGGAGCCTCGACCGCCAGTCTCCCGCGGCCGCCACCTCCGCCGCTGTTCCGGATTGCACAGCGTCGGGGGCCCGTTTCGGCCCCGGCACACCCGTTGGTCGCTCGCATGGTGTATTCAGTCTCAGACGCGCTTTCGAACGGCTGACACCAGCAGGACGATCCCGCTGGCCACGGCCGCGATGCCGACCACGGGCGGCAGCGGCAGCGTCCTCTCTCGATCGGCTGTCGCGTGGATCGGTCCGATATCGACGACAGTCTCGCGGCTCGTGTACCCGATGCCCTGGTAGAGGAGCGCAGCCGCGCCGAGCACGATCAGCACCACGCCGGCGATTGTGATCTTCATACGTGAGAGTGGCACGTCTGCAGTCCGCAAACCTGTGCACAACTGAACAGCGTCGGCCGGCACACGACTCTACAGTTGGTGCGAAAGGAGCCTCATGTGATATTCACACTCGTGATCGTCCTTCTCGTCTTGTGGCTGCTCGGCGTCGTCACGTCCTACACCCTCGGGGGCGTGATTCACATCCTGCTGGTCGTCGCGATTGTCATCGTGCTGCTTCGCGTGATCCAGGGCCGCAGCCCGCTGCACGGATAACGGCATCCGCCGCTCCTCGGCCACGCGGGATCTCGTCCAATACGTCGAGTCGCTCTCACCTGGAGACAACCGTATGAAAAGTGCTGTCTGGATCGTCGTTCCGTCGCTCGCACTGTTGACCCTCGCTCCTGCACACGCCGCGGCGGGCGCGCCGCCTGCCTCTCAATCCGTCGCCGAGAAGACCAAGGACGGCGCCGAGAAGACGAAGAATGCCGTCGTGAACGGCGCGAAGGTCGTCGCCGACAAAACGAAGGAAGGCGTGAGCAAGACCGGCGAGGTCATGACCGACGCGTGGATCACGACGCGCGTCCACGAAGGCTTCGTCGGCGAAGCGCTGCTGAAAGACAGCGACATCAGCGTGAGTACCACCAAACACGTCGTGACGCTCGAGGGCACCGTGATCGGACGCGCGGGACGCGCCAAAGCGACGAGCATCGCGCGGCACACTGAAGGCGTGCACCGCGTGGCGCCGACGCCGGCGGATGTTCGCTGTGCACCAGCGGACAGTCGTCCGCCGGTTACCGGTCGGCCGCCGGCTCGTCGTGCAGCACGACGCTCAGGAGCGCATCGTGGACCTTGAGCGTGCCGTTGTACTCGATCAAGCCGAGCTTCCTGAATTTGTTCATGAAAAAATTGACACGCGACCGCGTCGTCCCCACCATTTCCGCGAGCACTTCCTGCGAGATCCTCGGGAGGACGCGCCGCGGGCCGGCCGGTTTGCCGTACCGCGCGAGCAGGAGCAGCATTCGGGCAAGCCGCTTCTCGCTCGCGTTGAAGAGTTGATCGACGAGGTCTTCCTCGAGCCGCGTGTTCCGCGCGAGCATGTGCGCGATGAAGCGGTCGGAGAGCCCGTGCTGCTGGTGCAGCAGGCGAATCATCTGTCTCTTGGGGACGATGCGGATGGTGCTCGCGCCCATCGCGGTCGCTGTCGCCAGACGAACGGGCTGCCCCGCGAGCGCCCCTTCGCCAAGGAAGTCGCCCTCGCCCAGGACGCCGACGACCGCCTCCTTGCCGCCGCGCGAGAGCACCGACAGCTTCACTCTCCCGCGCTGGATGTAGAGCACGTTGTCGGACGCGTCGCCCTGCGAGAAGATGGTCTCGGCCGCGCGATACTCCACGGCCTTCCCGCCGATCCCCGATGAGGCGAGGAAAGCTCGTGCGTCGAACCGGCGCTTCTTTGGCGTGCGCATCCGACTCTCATCAGTATCCTACGGCATCGGCTCCTTTCCGCGATCCGTTCCCGCCCCGGCTCAGTGGCTGTGCTCGACCGGCTCGGCCATCTGCGCGACCACGGCTTCCGTCGTCAACAGCAGCGCCGCGATCGAGGCGGCGTTCTGCAGCGCCGAGCGGACCACCTTGGTCGGGTCGATGACGCCTGCGGTCACGAGGTTTTCGTACACGCCCGTCTGCGCGTTGAAGCCTGCCTCGCCGGTCAGCGCCTTGACGCGCTGCACGACGATCGATCCTTCGTGGCCCGCGTTGGCCGCGATCCACCTCGTCGGCTCTTCGATCGCGCGGGCGATGATGCTGACGCCGATCTGCTCGTCGCCGGCAAGCTTCAACGTCTTCAGCACGTTCGCTGCGCGCAGCAGCGCGACACCGCCGCCCGGGACGATCCCCTCCTCGACGGCGGCCTTGGTCGCGTGCATCGCGTCCTCGACGCGCGCCTTCTTCTCTTTCATCTCGGTCTCGGTCGCCGCGCCGACCTTGATGATCGCCACGCCGCCGACCAGCCTGGCGAGCCGCTCCTGCAGCTTCTCGCGGTCGTAGTCCGACGTCGTATCCTCGATCTGCGTGCGCAGCTGCTGGACCCGACCCGCAATCGACGCGGGGCTGCCGGCGCCTTCGACGATGGTCGTGTTGTCCTTGTCGATCGTGATCTTCTTCGCCCGGCCGAGGTCCTCGAGCGTGAGCGTCTCGAGCTTCAGGCCGAGGTCCTCGGTGATCGCCTTCCCGTTGGTCAGGACGGCGAGATCCTCGAGCATCGCCTTCCGGCGATCCCCGTAGCCGGGCGCCTTCACCGCGGCGGCCTGAATCGTGCCGCGCAGCTTGTTCACGACGAGCGTCGCGAGCGCATCGCTCTCGAGGTCTTCGGCCACGATCAGCAGCGGCCGGCCGGCCCCCGCCACCAGCGCCAGCACCGGCAGCAGATCGTTCATCGAGCTGATTTTCTTTTCGTGGATGAGAATGACGGGGTTCTCGAGCACGACTTCCATCCGCTCGGGATCGGTCACGAAGTACGGCGACAGGTAGCCGCGGTCGAACTGCATCCCTTCGACGATGTCGAGCGAGGTGTCCATGCTCCTGGCTTCTTCGACGGTGATGACGCCGTCCTTGCCCACCTTGTCCATCGCTTCGGCGATGATCCGGCCGATCGTCTCGTCGTGGTTCGCGGAGATGGTGCCCACCTGCGCGATCATCGGGCCGCTCACCGGCTTCGACATCTTCTCGAGCTCGCGGGTCATCGCCTCGACCGCACGCTCGATGCCCCGCTTCACGGCCATCGGGTTGGCGCCCGCCGTCACGTTCTTGGCGCCTTCGCGGTAGATCGCCTGCGCCAGCACGGTGGCGGTCGTCGTGCCGTCGCCGGCCATGTCCGAGGTCTTGCTCGCGACCTCCTTCACCATCTGCGCGCCCATGTTCTCGAGCGCGTCTCTCAACTCGATCTCCTTCGCGACGGTCACGCCGTCCTTGGTGATGGTCGGCGATCCGAATTTCTTGTCGAGGATGACGTTTCGCCCCTTCGGGCCGAGCGTCACCTTCACCGCGTTCGCCAGGCTGTCGATCCCGCGGAGGATTCCCTGCCGCGAGGCGTCGCCGTATGTGATGTGTTTTGACATTCGCTCCTAGTATTACTTCTTCTTCTTGTCTCCGCCTTCGATGACGGCCAGGCCGAAGAGGATCAGATCCCCGGCTTTGATGTCGAGCGGGACGCGTTTGCCGCCATCTTTCATCGTGCCGTTGCCCGCGGCACGGTCATGATGTCGGCCTCCAGCTTCTTGCAGCTTCGTCGCGCATGAGAGAGTATCTGGAACGAGGCCGCGGGCCTGTTCGAAACAGGACAGCGACGTCGCGGCCTTGCTGCCAGGCTCGGCGATGGCCCGCGCGTCCGCGGCGCTGCAGAGGAGAAGGACGTGTCGAGACGGAACGGCGATCGAGCGCGATTCCACAAGGATCTGAAGCGCAAGCGGCTTCATCGCCAGCGCATTCAGGCACTGATGGCGGCGCGGCGAAAGAAGGCCGCCGAAGGCGCCACGTCCCGCGACGCGTCGCTCGCGATGCAGGACGAGGGCGGACCTCCTCGCACCGAATAGCGGACGATCAGCGCGTTCGCCCTCGGGTTCAAAATTGCCGGCGGCCTCCGATAGCGCAGGCCTTTAGCGGCCTGCCAACGGCCGCCGGGGCAGCCCTGAAGGGCTGCGGTACCGTGATTTTGAAACGCGGACGTCATCCACAGCTCTTGGAGCACGAGAAACCACCGGCGTCATGCGGACGGCGCGCCGAACGCGCGAGCGAACGCTACACGTCGCGCGATTGAATGAAGTACAGCTCGTACCCGTTCAGATCGCGGATGCAGAACTGCCGCGCGCCGTAGAACATGTCCTCGATGTCCTGCGAGAACTCGATCCCCCCGGCGTCTGCTTCACCCGCGAGCGCCGCGTTCGCCGCGCCGAGCTGCCGCGCCTTGAGCCGCTGGTAAATCGCGTCGACTTCGTCGGTGTAGAACCAGAGGCTCACCTCGTGCCGCTCCGCCTTCTTGCCGTGCATGTTCAGCATCACCTCGGCCTGCCCGAGCGACACCATCCCGAAGTTCACCAGCCCGTCGTCTTCGTAGCGGGCGATCTCCTTGAAGCCGAGCGCCGCGTACCAGTCGAGCGCGCGCGCGACGTCGGGCACCATGATCATCGAGACGCCCTTGGCGATCGAGCCGGCGAGCGGCGCGATCGTCGCCGACGCATCGGGCGGCGCGGCCGGCTTCGGCGGTTTCGCGCCGGCGGCGTGGAGGCGCTGCATCGCCTCGCGATCCCCGCGCAGCATCGCCACGGCGAGCGCCGTGCGGCCGGCGGCGTCCTCGGCCTCGACGTCGGCGCCGAGCGCAAGCAGCAGATCGAGGAGATCGTAGCGCTTCCGGTCGAGCGCGAAGTGCAGCGGCGTCTGTTTCTGCTCGAAGCGCGACGTCCGGCGATCGAGCGCCGCGGGATTCTCCTCGACGACCTGCTGGACGAGCGCGGGATCGCCGACCGCCATCGCGGAGAAAATGTGGTGCCGCGCGCCGCGCTCGACGAGGAGCGCGACGACCTCGCGCCGTTCGGGCTTCACCGGGGACGCCTGTTCGCCGGGATCGTGCGAGACCGACGCCCAGCCGATCACGTCCATCTCGTGGACGTCGCCGAAGCCGTGCACGTCGCCGCCGGCGTCGACGAGCGCGCGCACGATGTCGACACGCGCGTGCGCGGCCGCCCAGTGCAGGGGATAAGTGTTGTCGCCCTCTTCACGCGCGTTGGGATCGGCGCCGTGCGCGAGCAGGAGGCGCGCGACGTCTGCTCTTCCGACCTTCGCCGCCTCGTGCAGCGGCGTCCACCGATGCGCGTTCGGCGACTCGGCGCGCGCCAGCGTCCGATCGCGTTCGAGCGACGTGCGCACGGCGTCGGCGTCGCCGCGCCTGCACGCGTCGAAGAACTGCGCGACGGCGTCCGTCTGGCGCCGCTCGACCTCCGCCTTGAGCGCGCGCCAGCTCGCGAAACCATGATCGCGCGCCACCGACAGCAGCGCCGCCGCGAGCTGCGCGCGTGGATTGGATCGCCGCATCTCGTGCAGCCGATCCTTCGCGAGCTTTTTCAGGTATTCGAGGGACGGGCGCTCGGGGAGCTGGGAGCTCGGCATAGACCCCTTCCTTCCATTGTCGCCCGGCGTCCGCGTCTCTCGGGCAGGAAGTCAGGGTCGGTGTGCAGCGCGATCGCGCGGAGGTGGGTTCGACCCTTTACGCGGACCGTCGGCCGCCTCCCGGCCTTGCCGGCATTTTACGGCAAGGCGCCTCTCGCGATCGACGGCGTTCAGATCGTCATGAGCGGAACGACGGCGCGGAGCTGCGGGCGGCGCAGCCACAGCCCGCCCCACAGCAGCGCGGCGACGTAGACCGGAAAGAGGACGTTCGAGAAAAGGGGATTCCCGACGCGGAGCTGCGTCGCCACCGCGCCGCCGAGATAACCCGTCCACAGAATCGCGCCGGCGACCGACGTCTGCGGGACGAGATACGCCGCGAGACACAGGGCCTCGATGATGCCGAGCGGCAGGAGCACCGAGGCCTTGAAGCCAAGCTGCGCTGTCGCGTCGATGGCGGGCGTGAGCTGCAGGAGCTTCACCGTCGCATCGAAGATCAGAAAAAGCACCGCCACCGCCGTCAGTGTGCGTCCCGTCCAGACCGTGCTGCGCCGTTCGACGTTCGCCATGTGTCCCTCCTCGAACCGTAGTCGAACGGCCGGAGTCCGGATCGACACTCACGGTTTTGTGATCGGGAAATTGCCGTGGTCTCCATCGCCGAAAGAAGTATCGTGGTGCACGAGAAAAGGATGAAGTGTTTTCGGTTCCTGACGCTGATGCTCGCGTCGCTGCTCGCGGCCGAGTCCGCAACGCTGGCGCAGCAGGCGCCGCCCGCCGGACGCATCAAGGGTGTCGCCGGCTCGGCGTTCATCGTCCGTCAGGGCCAGACGATTCCTGCGCAGATCGGCCAGGTCGTCTTCGAAGCCGACGGCCTGCGGACGGCCGGCGACGGCCGGATCGGCATCACGTTGAACGACGACACGCGCCTGTCGCTCGGGCCGAACAGTGAGATTCGTCTCGATCGCTTTCTATACTCGCCGGCCGAAGGCCGGCTCGGATTCGTGCTGCGCGTCGTCTCGGGCATCGTCGCGTACGTATCGGGACGAATCGCGAAGCTCTCGCCGGATTCCATCCGCCTCGAGACGCCGGCGTCCGTCGTCGGCGTTCGCGGGACGCGCCTGGCCATCAGCGTGACGCCGTGACGACGAGGAGCGCGCTGATCGTCGGGCTCGCGGCGGTATCGACGGCGCTCGCCTGCGGCCCGCGCCGTGTGGCGGGGCCATCGCGCGATCGGGAGTTGATCGTGCTGCTGCCGGATCCCGACGGCGGCGGACCCGGCCGCGCCGCGGTCACGAGCGCGTCGGCGACGGTCGATCTCGCCGCCGCGCGCGACGCGACGCAGGTTGTCGGCAATCGTCGGCCCACGCCGCCAGCGGCGTTGGACGACGCGAGAATTCAGCAGGTGTTCGGCGATGCGCTCTCGGCGCTGCCGCCGGCGCCGAAGTCCTTCACCCTGTATTTTCAGTTCGACTCCGACGAGCTCACGCCCGACGCTCGCGCGCTGCTGCCCGAAATCCTGCGGATCGTCAAGGAGCGTCCCGTTCCCGACGTCGTCGCGATCGGCCACACGGACACGACCGGCAGCGCGGCGTCCAACTATCAGCTCGGGCTCAGGCGCGCGGCGAGAGTGCGCGATCTGCTCGTCGAGGCCGGCCTCGACGCCACGCTGATCGCCGTCACGTCGGCGGGCGAAGGCGAGCTGCTGATTCGCACGCCCGACGAGACGCCGGAACCCCGCAATCGCCGCGTCGAGATCGCGGTCAGGTGATCCTCCGACTTGGCGAAGCCTGAGCACACGATCGATCGAGCGCGCCGCCTCGTGCTGGTGTGCGGCGTCGTCCCGGTCGCCGTCACGGCGATTCTCGCGCTGTACCGTCCCGGCTCTCTCAGGACGCTCGACTACGCGGTGTACGACTCGGTGATGCGGCGCGCGGAGATGAATCCGCCGAGCGGACGGGTCGTCATCGTCGACGTCGACGAGCGGAGTCTCTCGACGTTCGGCCAGTGGCCGTGGCGGCGCGACGTGATCGCCCGGCTGATCGCGCGCGTCCGCGAGCTTGGCGCCGCGACGATCGCCCTCGACGTGATGTTCGCCGAGCCCGATCGCCACGAACGATCGATCGAAGCGGCGAGCGGGCGTCCTTCGGATGACCCCGCGAGCGCGTCGACGCCCGGCGACGCCGCGTTCGCCGCGATCCTGCGGGAAGGGCGCGTCGTGCTCGGCGACGCGTTGACGTTCGACGGCGGAGGGCGCCCGCTGAACGGATGCGTGTTGCACCCCATAAGCGTCGCCATCGTGCGGCGCTCGGACGAGCGGACCGAGGAGCCGTTCTTTCACGCGTCGGGCGCGATCTGCAGCCTGCCGATGCTCGCGCGCGCGGCGGGCGCCTCGGGATTCCTGAACGCGACGCCTGATGCCGACGGCATTCTCCGGCGAGTCCCGCTTCTCCTCGAGCTCGACGGCCGCGTCTACCCCGGGCTCGCGCTCGCGGCGGTGGCCGCCGTCAAAGGCGCGGGAGGGCTCGCGCTGCGAATCGCCAACGTGAACACGGTGACGCTGAGCCTCGGCGATCAGATCGTGCCGCTCGACGGAAAGAGCAACCTGCTGCTGCGGTATCGAGGGAAGAAGAAAACGTTTCCGTACATCTCGGCCGCGGACGTGCTCGGGAACGACCTGCCGCCCGATACGTTCCGGAACAAAGTCGCGCTCGTCGGCGCGACCGCCCTCGGCACGCGCGACGTCGTCGCGACGCCGTTCGACACAGTGTTCACGGGCATCGAGGTGCAGGCGACGGTCGCGGACAATCTGCTGCGGCAGGATCCGATCAGGCGGACCGAGTCCGCGGCGGCACTCGAGGCGCAGACGGCGCTTTTTGCCGGCGTCGCGCTCACGCTGCTCGTCGGACGAGCCGGTCTTTTCTGGGGAAGCCTCGGCGGGCTTATGGGCCTCACGTTCCTGTGGAGCGCGCCCGTCTGGCTCGTGTCGCGCTACGGCGTGTTCCTGTCGCCGCTCTTTCCGACGATGAGCAGCGTGGGCGCGCTCGTCACGATGACCGCCGCGAAGATGCTCACCGAACGCCGCCGCGCCGAGCGGGAGGGGCACGAGAAAGCCATTTCACAGCAGCTCATGGTGCAGACGCTGCTGTCGCTGACGGAAGTGAGAGACGAGGACACCGGGCGCCATTCGCGCCGCACGCAGCGATACGCCCGGCTGCTGGCCGAGCAGCTGGCGCCGCATCCGATGTTCCACGACTATCTCACGCCCCAGCGCATCGAGCGGCTGGCGGAGCTCGCGCCGCTCCACGATATCGGCAAAGTCGGCGTGCCCGATCGTCTCCTGAACAAGCCGGGCGCGCTCACGATCGAGGAGCGCGAGGAGATGAGGAAGCATCCCGCGCGCGGCTACGAGGTGATCGTCCGCGCGGAGCGCGACGTCGGCGCGCCCGACGATGCCATCCTGGCGATGGCCAAGGAGATCGTCTACACGCACCACGAATGGTGGGACGGATCCGGTTACCCGCAGGGCCTGCGGGGCGTACAGATCCCGATTGCCGGCAGGCTGATGGCGCTGGTCGATGTCTACGACGCGCTCGTCTCCAAGCGCGTGTACCGCGACGCCCTGCCCCAGGAGGAAGCGATCCAGATCATCGTCCAGGGAAGAGGCACCCACTTCGATCCGGCCGTCGTCGACGCGTTCCTCCAGATCGCGAGCTCCTTCACGGACGTGACGTCGTAATACCGTTCACGCCTTCATCGCAATCATTCGTGCACGGATTGCGGCCTCGGCCGTCGCGTTTCAGAACCACGGGCCTTGAGTCCGAGCCACAGATCAACGTCGACGCAGGGCAGCTCCACGTTGACCGTTTGTCTCGTTTCCGCGATTCCGCTCGCGGCGCAGCAGCGTGAGGCCGACGCCGCCTGGTCGCGCGTCGGTCAGCTCCCCCTTGGCAGCGAAATCATCGTCACCGTCAAAGGCTCGCCGCCCGCTCGTCGTTATTTCATTTCCGGCGACGAGTCGGCACTGACAGTCCTGAATCTCGCGCAGGCGGCCGAGAACATCGCGCGCGCCGATATCGCAGACATCAGAACTCTGGTCCCGTACTCGCCGAAACGTGACGCGGTGAAGGGCCTGGTCGTCGGAGGCGCTGTCTACGGTCTGATCGGCGTATCCCTTTGCAAGGCGTTTGGTGGCACCGGCTCATGCGCCGGCGACGTCGTCAAGGTCGCGGCGCTCGGTGGCGCCGTCA
>QHWK01000520.1 GCA_003223775.1 Acidobacteriota bacterium | reverse complement strand
GACCGGTCACGTACAAATCGACGCAGCCGTCGTTGTTGAAATCGCCGGTTGCCACGCCCATGCCGTAGCCGGCCGCGTTCACACCGCTCTGGTCGGTGACGTCGGTGAATCGCAGCGTGCGCGTGCCGTTCGCTTCCACGCGGAGATCGTTTCGAAACAGACGTCCCTTGAGCGACGAGGGATCGCGCGGTGGAAAGCGCGCCTGCTCGAGCGGCGTCGCGCCGAGCATCCGTCCCTGGACGATGAAGACGTCGAGATCGCCGTCGTTGTCGTAGTCGAACAGCGCGACGCCGGGCGGCATGATCTCCGGATAGAGAAACTCGCCCGACATGCCGTTGAAGTGCGTGAACGTCAGGCCGGACTCCGACGCGACGTCGACGAACCACGGTTGTCCGTCCCGCCCGTCGGCTGTCGCGCGGCGCTGTCCGTCTCGACATGCGGCCGCCAGCGCGATCGCCAGCACGACGGCCAAGGAGCGCCGCCAGCGACGCGGCACGGTCAGCGCGTGCCGCGCGCGCGGACCGGCCCGAACGCCGTCGGTTCTCTGCGTCGTCGCGTGGCCGATTCGTACGCCGCGGCCGCCTTGATGATCGCGCCTTCGTCGCCCGGCCCGCCCCAGAACGACATCCCCACCGGCAGCGGGTTCGCCAGCGTCGACGGCGTGTCGTCGTTCGCGACCGACGCGTAACCGTCTTTCGCGGCGTTGAGCTCGAAGCGCGGTTCGTAGACGACGGCGTTGAATCCCGCGGGCACGGTGATCTCCGGAACGCCCATGTTCGCACTCGTCGGAAAGCGCCCGGTCGGACGGCTGTTGATCTGCGGCTGGCCGGCAAAGCCGATCCTCGTCGGCGGAATCGTCGTGGTCGGGTTGACGAGCACGTCGAGGGTGTTCTGCCGCATGACGTTCATCACGACGAGACGGAGGACCTCGCGCATCTTGATGTTCTGCGTCATGCCCGCGGACGTGAGATCGACTTTGTGCTCCCAGTTGTTCATCGCGGCGGTGCGGACCGCGCTGTAGTACTTCGCGTTGGCGTTCAGCGTAGCCCAGTCCTTCACGCGCGCGTCGCCGCGGCGCAGCAGGTATCGCGCGAGGTCGTATCCGAAGCTCGCCGCGGCGCCCGGCACGTTCGCGCTGCGCATGTTGAGGCTGTCGGGCCAGGGGGCGAGCCCCTCGGCCGCCTTCACCATGTAGTCGCGTTTCGTGACGTCGTAGCCGGGCACGGAGAACGACCGCTGCAGGTACTCGGGGACATGGAGCGGCAGGATCTCGGCGAGCGCCCGCTGGAACGTGTACGTCATGTTCGGAATCGACGGATCGTCGGGGTACATGGAATCGACCGACTCGACGATCTCCGCGCCAAGCTCGTCGCGCAGAACCTTTGTGATTTCCTCGTTGACGATGTCGCTCATCGCCCGGTCGTTGGCGGCGTGCTTGACCATGTACTCGCGGACGATTCCGACGCGCATCCCCGCCAGCGGCTTCTTCGACTTCGCGCCGGTCGGCGCCAGGGCGGCGTACGACGCATACGGCTGCGCCGAAATCAGCCCGCGTGGCAGCGCCGTGTAGATGTCGCGCGGATCGAAATAGCCGCGCTGCGGATCCTTGAGCGCGTCGAGGACCCGCGCCGCATCGGCGACCGTGCGGCACTGAATCCCCGCGCGATCCAGGTACGGATCTGCGCCCATCGCGCCGCCGTACGGAATCAGTCCCTTCGTCGTGACGAGCGCGACGATGTCGTTGCGCCACGCCGGCTGGCGGCACGACCCCGCCGGTCTCGCGCGCCGTGTCGTACGGGTTGCAGGCCGTCCCGCCCCACGTGCTCCGCGCGCCGGCGCCGTAGCCGCGGGCGGTCGCGCGCGCCGCGCCGCCCGGATCGCCGCTGCCGGCGTTGTACTCGTCGAGGTTCGCCTTGGCGTAGATGATGGCGCCCTTGGCGCGCAGTTCGGCCACGACGGTCGCATCCTGCGGCGGCGCGTCCATCGCGTAGTTGACGTCGGCGCCACCGGTCGAGCGCATGTCGCTGGTGTCGTACACGTCCTTGAACGAAAAGGCGACGCAGTACATCGGCATCGCGCGCAAATCGGGATGCCGTCCGTACCGCGCATCGAGCTCCGCCGCGCGCTCGAGTGCGTCGGGCTGGCGTCGAAACGCGTCGCAGGCCGCGGGGCAGCTGGCCGGAAGGGAACCCGCCGACGGCGCCCGATCGCATTCGGCCTTGCACGACACCGATCGCTCGCCGCGGACGTTCAGCGTGCTGAGCGCGTTGATCTGGCCGGCATTCGGGATGCCGGCGACCATCCCGTACTGCTGCTGCACGCTCGGATCGGAGCTCGTCGCCTCCATGCGGCCGAATTCGATCGGCGGTCCCGCGTACTCCTCGAACTTCGGGAGCACGGACGCGATCGCCGTCGTCGATGTGTGGAAGGAAACGCGCGAGCCGGCGCGGGCGGGTCCGGCCGCGGCCGGGACCGCCGCGCCGTCGCGAGTGACCAGCTGCGTGCACGGGCCGTTGTACGCGCGAGCGCGTTCGATGTACGACTCGACGATCGCGCGGCAGGTCGTCTGCTCCTGCTGAATGGCGCGGTGCACGTCGGCGATGGTCGCTTCCTCGACGTGGAAGCGCGAGGTCCGCGGCACGCGTGAGGTCTGCGACTGCGCCGCGGCGGCCGCGCTCGCGAGCAGCACGGCCGTGAGCAGGCGGCCGATTGTGCCGCTCATACGCCCTCTATTTGTTCCTGGTCGAGCGCAATCTTCGGCACGAAGACGACGTCGCCCTGCGCCGCGTCGAAGAGCGGCAGGTCCGCGATCTTGTAGTTGATCGTCCCTTCGAGGATGAACCAGAACTCGGCGGACACTTCGTGAAAGTGTCCCTTGTCGTTCGGGTTGTTTTCCTGAGGCAGGCCGCGAATGACGTTCGCGAACGCCCGCGGATCCGACACGAAGGCGCCCGCCACGCGCTTGCCGGCCGCAAGCGCGCCGTTGAAGTCGAGGAACGGCCGCACCGTGTCGCTGTACTTCGCCTTGCCGCCGATGCGCACCTTCACGAACTCCATGCCCGGCACGGGCACCGGCGTCTCGTCGGCCGGGTACATCGTCGGCGAATCGGTGACCTTCACCTCGAGGACCAGCGCCGGCGCCGTGCCGACCGCCTCGAACTGATAGATGTTGCGGTACGGCACCTGAACGAGAAAGCCTTTCGCGGCGACGAACGGATCCTGTCCTTCGATCGTGAAGCGGACCTCTCCGCTCTGCACGATCCACCAGATCGGGTTGTCCGGCTGGAACTGGCGCGGCGTCCTGTCGCCGGGCGCCATCTGCACGTAGTCGGCGGTGAGCAGCGTGTCTCGCACGATCGGCTCGCGCCAGCTCGCCTGGCCCTTGTGCGCCGCGAGGAGATCGGCGAGTTTCGTGTGCGGCTTGTTGGGCGCGATCCACTTGCTGGGCGTCTTGGGCACGGGCGCCCAGACCAGCGTGTCCTGCTGCGGCGCCTGGGCGTCGAGGTGCAGCGTGATCGCCAGCAGCGATGCGGCTGTCATCGCGATGGCTGTTGTCAAATAGCGCATTTCTGTCGCTCCATTCTGGTTCGGTACACGCGGATTGTAGGCCAGCCAGCGGGCCAATCCGCATGAAACCATTTGCGCCGGGTACTCGTCCCCTTGTTTACCGAGGGGTCGTCGCGGTATGCTTCCCTTGGTCACCGAGATGAGCAAACCCACCGACCTCGTGCAAGGCACTCTCGACCTGCTGCTGCTGAAGCTCCTCGCCCTGGAGCCGCTCCACGGGTGGGCGATCAGCCTGCGGCTCCGCGCGCTGTCGGGCGACGTGCTCCAGGTCAGCGAAGGCTCGCTGTACCCGGCGCTGCACAAGCTCGAACAGGAAGGCTGGATCAAAGCCGAGTGGAAGACGACCGAGAACAATCGGAGGGCGAAGTTCTACGCGCTGACGCGGCTCGGCAGGAAGCAGCTCGAAACGGAGGCGGCGAACTGGAAGCGGCTGTCCTCCGCGATCTCGCACGTCGTCCAACTATCGGAAATCTGAGGGCGCGAGGGCGTTTGTCGCCGCAGAAACCATGAATCTTCAACGTTTGCTGTATACGCTGCCGCTCCGCCTCCGGTCGATCTTCCGCGGCGCGCAGGTCGAGCGCGAGCTGCAGGAGGAATTGCGTTTTCATCTCGACCACAGAATCGCCGAAGGCGTCGCCCGAGGGCTGTCGGCGCGGGAGGCGACCCTCGCAGCGCTGCGCGCGATGGACGGGCTCGAGCAGCGGAAGGAAGAAATGCGCGACGCTCGCCGCATTCACTGGCTGACCGACTTCGTCGACGATGCGCGCTACGCGATCCGCAGCCTGCGTCGGACGTCCGGCCTCGCCGCCTTCGTCGTCGTGACGCTGGCGCTCGGCATCGGGATGTCGGCGGCGGCATTCAGCATGGTCGACGGCCTGATCCTCCGTCCGTACCCCGTGCCGCATTCACGCGATCTCGTCGATCTGGTGAGCACGGCGCGCGACAACGCGTTCGACGCCTTCTCCTATCGCGAGTACGTGGACATTCGGCGCCTCGCGAAGAGCTACGACGGCGTCATCGCCAGCACCGATGTGCTGCCGGTCGGCTTCAGCGCGGAGCCGGCGACGCCGGCGCGCATCAAGGCCGGCATGCTCGTCTCCGGCGACTACTTTCGCGTGCTCGGCGTCGAGCCGCAGCCTGGCCGCGGATTTCGCGAGGAGGAAGACCTTGTGCCCGGCCGCGACGCCGTGATGGTGCTCGGGCCGGACTTCTGGAAACACGACTTTGGCGCCGATCCGTCCGTCGTCGGACGCAGGGTTCGGCTGAACGGCACCGACTTCACCATCGTCGGCGTCGCCCCCGAATCGTTCCCGGGCATGCTGGTGTTCCAGCGTCCTGACTTCTACATCCCGCTCGCGATGGCCCGCTCGTTTGCGGCGGATCGTCGCAAGAACTTCTTCGAAGACCGCGATCACCGCGTGCTGACGGTGCGCGCGCGCCTGAAAGCCGGCACGACGCTGCAGTCTGCCCGGAGCGAGATTGCCCTCCTCGCGCAGAACTTCACACGCGAGTACCCCGCGCTCAATCGCGACCGCGGCGCCGCCGTGCGGACGCTGTTCGAGATGCGGACGCGCGGTGACTTTTCGGAATGGAAGTTCATCGTCGTATTCGGCGTGCTGTCGCTCGTCGTGCTGTCGGTCGCGTGCACCAACGTCGCCGGCCTCCTGTTGAGCCGCGGGCAGACGCGTACGCGTGAAATCGCCGTGCGCCTGGCGATTGGCGCCGGACGGTTCCGCGTCATCCGGATGCTGTTGACCGAAAGCCTGATGCTCGCGTTCGTCGGCGGACTCGGCGGCATCGCCGTCGCGTACGCCGGCATCCGGTTCTTGCACTCGCTCAGTGTGCCAAGCGAGCTGCCGGTCCTGCTGCCGTTCCGGTTGGACGCACGTGTCCTGCTGGCGAGCCTGGCGCTGTCGCTCGTGAGCGCCGTCGCCTGCGGCCTCGCGCCTGCGCTGCAGGCGACGCGGACCGATCTCGTCATCGGCCTGAAGGCGGCGGACGCCGATGCGCCGGGACGCCGGCGTTTGTGGGGACGCAACGCCCTGGTCGTCGCACAGGTGTCGCTCTCGCTGGTGCTGCTCACGGCGGCGTTCGTGATGATGCGGGGCTTCAACATGGGCGCCGACGCCGGCACCGCGGCCGTCAAGGATCACGTGCTGATGGCGCGCTTCGATCCGCGCCTCATGCAGTACACGGAAGCGCAAACGCAGCGGTTCTACCAGCGGCTCGTCGACCGCGCGCGCGCGGCGTCGGCCGTCGAGAGCGCGGCGCTCACCCAGAATCCGCCGCTCGGGTTGAATCCGTTCGACCGGATCGCGTTCGTGCCCGACGGGTTCGTGATGCCGCGCGATCGCGAGGCGTTCACCTCGACGATGGACACGGTCGACGAAGGGTTCTTTGAGACGATGGAGATTGCGATTCTGCGCGGGCGCGGCATCCTGCGGGCGGACAGCGCCGATGCGCCTCGCGTGGCCGTCGTCAACGAGCAGTTCGCGAAGCACTACTGGCCGGGCGTCGATGCCGTGGGCAAGCGCATCCGGGCCGACCGACTTCGTGTATCTTCCGCTGGCTCAGCACCCGGTGCCGCGGATGAACCTGCTCCTGCGATCGAGCGGCGACCCGCATCAACTCGTCGATCCGCTCGCAGGCGTCGTCCATGCGCTCGATGCGAACATGCCGATTTCCGACGTGCGGACGTACGCCGACGTGTACCGCTACAACGTCGTCGAAGGACCGGGGACCGGCGTCGAGATCGTGGCCACGATGGGCGCCGTGGGCCTGATGCTCGCGGTCGCCGGATTGTACGGACTCGTCGCGTACTCGGTGAGCCGGCGGACGCGCGAGATCGGGGTCCGCATCGCGATCGGCGCATCGCCGTCCGACGTGCTGCGCCTCGTCATGGGGAAGGGCGTCGTGCTCGTTGGAACGGGCGCGACGATCGGCATCGTGCTGGGCCTCGTCCTCGAGCGGCTGCTCAACGCGTTCCTGTTCAACGCCGGCGGCGTCGATCTCATGGCGTACGCGATCGTCGTGCCCTCGCTGCTCACGGTGACGATGATCGCCACCTACGTGCCCGCGCGGCGCGCCGCACGCATCGCCCCCACGCAAGCGCTCAGGTACGAATGAGGAGCCCTCTCAAAACAGACGTCGATAGTCGCGGTAATCCACGGGCACGGCGATGACGAGGCTCTGCCGGCGGTCGACGGCGCGGCGCGCCGCCGCCGAAAGCTCGTCGGGATTCGCCGTGCGCAGGCCCTCGACGCCGCACGCCTCCGCCATCTTCACCGTGTCGATCGGCCCGAAGTCGGTGCGGTACGCCGCGAGCTTCTTTCCTTCCTGCGACAGCTTGATCAGCGAGTAGCTGTCGTCTTCGAGCACGACGGTGACGAAACGCGCGCCCACGCGTTCGGCCGTCTCGAGCTCCTGCGCGTTCATCGAGAAGCCCCCGTCGCCGAGCGCGGCGAGGACCGGCGCATCCGGGCGCGCGAGCTTCGCGCCGATGGCGGCGCTCAACCCGTACGACATGCCGGACAGCCCGTTCGACATCCAGAACGTTTCGGGATGTCTGCTCGGCCAGAACTGCCCGAACACGTACTTGTGGGAGCCGACGTCGGTCGTCACGATCGTTTCCGCCGGCAGCGCGCGCGCCAGCGCGTTCACGATGTCGCCGGGCCACATGGTTGATCCATTTCCAGCGGGTGTGGCCGGCCGCAGCAGCATGTCTCGGCGCTTCTGCTGGAACTCGCGGAACGGTTGATTCCATACCGCTGGCGGCGATGGACTGAGCGCGTCGAGCAGGCGCACATGATCCACGAGCTCGACGCCCTCCGGCACGCGGCCTCCGACGTTCGGCGCCTCGAGCACCCAGTGAATCGGCAGCTCGGCGTGCCACGTCTTGTCCACCTCCACCGGATCGAGGCCGAAGCCGACGAGCGCGTCGGACGCCGCCAGCGCGTCGCACATCAGGCCGTCCGCGGCCATACCGCTGACGACGCCGACAAAGGTCGCCGCGGTCTCGTCCACGACACCCTTCACCTTGGGCGTGACGGCGACCGGCAGCTGCCACGCGTCGATCCAGCGGCGGATGCGGCCGGCGTTGGCCGGATCGATGCC
>QHWK01000519.1 GCA_003223775.1 Acidobacteriota bacterium | reverse complement strand
GACCGCGAGGGGCACGCCGCGCGACTGCGGAATGTGAATCTCGGGTTCGGACGCCGGCGGCGGTGCATCGACCGGCGTCGTCCGCGCCGCCGCGCGCGCGAGCACGCGTCCGATGCGGACCGCTTCTTCGTGCGCGACGAACGCATCGGCCACACGGCCGGCGGCGGCGCGCCGCGGCGATCCGTGCGCGGCGGCCAGCGCCGCCAGGACGTCGGCTTCGGCGACGCCGGCGGCGAGCGCGATCTCGCGCGGCGAGTAGAGGTCGGTTCGGGTTGCCGGACGCATGAATCCGGACGCCATCGAGGCAAAACCCCTGCCTAGCCGATTCGGCCGTTTCTCTTTAAACTTCGCGATTTAGTGCGGTCCGGCTGTGCTCCGGGCGGGACATCGTGTCATCTTGTACTGTCGCCAGGAGCCTCGTCGAGCGGCGACTGATGCCGGGACTGCCGACTGTTACGAGTGTCCTTCGCGTAAACTCCCGTCCCATGACTTTCACCGGCAAGAGCGTCATCGTCACCGGCGCGACGAGCGGCATCGGCCGCGCCGCGGCTGAGGCATTCGGCAGAGAGCGCGCGTCGATCGTACTCGTCGGGCGTAATGAAACCGTTCTGGGCGAGGTGGCCGCCGCCTTACGCGCCGCCGGCGCGGAGACGGCCACGATCGCGACCGATCTGACGAAGACTGAGGCCGCCGGGGCGGTCGTCGACGCGGCGATCGACGCGTTCGGCCACATCGACGTGCTCGTGAACGCCGCCGGCGTGATCGCCAGCGGCACGCTCGAGCAGACGACCGACGACACGTGGGATCAGATGATGGCGGTCAACCTCACGGCGCCGTTTCGGCTGATGCGCGCCGCGGCGCCGCACTTGAAGCGGCGCAAGGGCGCGATCGTCAACGTGTCGAGCGTCAACGGCCTGCGATCGTTTCCCGGCGTCCTCGCGTACTGCGTGAGCAAGGCGGGCGTCGATCACCTGACGCGGTGCGCGGCGATCGAGATGGCACCGCTCGGCGTCCGCGTCAACGCCGTGAACCCCGGCGTCACCGTGACGAACCTGCATCGGCGATCGGGAATGGGCGAGCCGCAGTACGCCGCGTTCCTCGAGCGATCGAAGGAGACGCATCCGCTCGGCCGCCCCGGCAAGCCGGACGAGATTGCCGAGCTGATCGTGTTCCTCGCGTCGGAGCGCGCCGGCTGGATGACGGGCGAGACGATTCCGATCGACGGCGGCCGTCATTTGACCTGCGCACGATGAACTCCGTCATGGCTGATGGCTGATGGCTGATGGCTGATGGCAAATGGCTGATGGCACAGGGCGGTCCTTCCATTTACTCTTTGCCATTAGCCATTAGCCATTAGCCATTAGCCATTAGCCATTAGCCATTTGCCATCAGCCATCAGCCATGACGGGGCTTTACCGCTTCAACGAAAGCCATCCCCTCGCGTTCGCCGATGATTCTCGCGGACCGAAAGCCGTCCGCTTCGAGCGCCTTCGCCGCCTCGCCCGACGACACGAACGGCGGCCCGGTCTGCGCGCGCGACAGAATCGCGCCGATGCCGCCGCGCGGCGTCGCGCCGACGATCACGACGCGGCCGCCGGGCCGCAGCACGCGCGCGATCTCGCGCACTGACGCGACGCGATCTTCGGCGCGCATCGCGCCGAAGAGCCCGCCCGTGTCGTCCACCACCGCGAGATCGAACGCGCCGGCGTCCACGGGCAGCCGCGACGGGGGCGCGATCTCGACGTCGACGAGCACGCCGGCATCCGCGCCGCCCTTTCGCGCGCGCGCCGCCGACGCTTCGTCGGGCACGACCGCCGCCGCGCGCCCCGAGAGGCCGACTTTCGCCGCCACCGCGCCGAGCCGTCCGGCATGCGCGCAGCCGATCTGAATCAGGCGATCGCCCATCTTCACGCCGGTCATGCCGACGACGAGCGTGTGCGGATTGTCACGTTTGAAGAACATGCGGCAGCTCTCAGTGGTGGTTGGACGCGCGATCGGCCGCGTCGCTCCATCGTAGCGCGGCGCGCCGTGCCCGCTGACAGCCGAAAGCCGAACGCGATATGATCGCCGTTTCATGCCTACGCCAGTCGATATTGCTCCTGCGCGCGGCAGACTCGGCGTGATGCTCGTCGGCCTCGGCGCCGTGAGCACCACCACGATCGCCGGCGTCCTCGCCATTCGGAAGGGCATCGCGAAGCCGATCGGGTCGCTCACGCAGATGGGCACCGTGCGTCTCGGCAAGCGCACCGAAGGACGCTCGCCGAAGATCAACGAGGTGGTGCCGCTGTCCGGGCTCGACGACCTCGTCTTCGGCGGCTGGGACATCTTCGAGGACGACTGCTACGCCGCCGCGCGAACGGCCGGCGTGATCGAGCCGGCGCTGCTCGAGCAGGTCCGGCCCGAGCTCGAGAAGATCCGGCCGTGGCCCGCGGTGTTCGACAGGCATTATGTCAAGCGGCTCGACGGCCCGAACGTCAAGAAAGGGAAGAACAAGAAGGAGCTTGCCGAGCAGGTCGCGGACGACATCCGCCGCTTCAAAACGGACAACAAGCTCGATCGGCTCGTGATGGTGTGGTGCGGCAGCACCGAGATCTTCATGACCGAGACGCCGGCGCATCAGACGATCGAGAACTTCGAGCGCGCGCTCGAAGCGAACGATCCGGCGATCGCGTCGAGCATGGTCTACGCCTACGCCGCGATTCGCGAGGGGATTCCCTACGCGAACGCGGCGCCGAACCTCACGGCCGACATCCCGGCGCTCGTCGCGCTCGCGTCGCGCACGAAGGCGCCGCTCGCCGGCAAGGACCTGAAGACCGGCCAGACGCTCATCAAGACGATCATCGCGCCGGGCCTCAAGGCGCGTCTCCTCGGCGTCCAAGGGTGGTACTCGACGAACATCCTCGGCAACCGCGACGGCGAGGTGCTCGACGATCCGGAGTCCTTCAAGACCAAGGAGGAGAGCAAGAAATCGGTGCTCGACTACATCCTGCAGCCGCAGCTGTATCCCGATCTCTACGAGAACCTGTGCCACGTGGTGCGGATCAACTACTATCCGCCGCGCGGCGACAACAAGGAAGGGTGGGACAACATCGATCTCGTCGGCTGGCTCGGCTACCCGATGCAGCTGAAGATCAACTTCCTCTGCCGCGACAGCATCCTCGCGGCGCCGATCGTCCTCGACGTGGCGCTGTTTCTCGACCTCGCGAAGCGCGCGAACATGCACGGCATCCAGGAGTGGCTCTCGTTCTACTTCAAGAGTCCGGTGCACGCGCCGACGGTCTATCCCGAGCACGATCTGTTCATTCAGCTCATGAAGCTGAAGAACACGCTGCGCTTCCTGAAAGGCGAAGAGCTCATCACGCATCTCGGCCGTGAGTATTACGACTAAGCCGAGCTTCGGCCAGCCGGCGCTCATCGGCGGCGTCGTCATGGGCGTGCTGTCGGCGCTGCCGCTGGTGAACCTGTTCAACGTGTGCTGCTGCGGGTGGGTGATCTGCGGCGGCGTC
>QHWK01000518.1 GCA_003223775.1 Acidobacteriota bacterium | reverse complement strand
CGGTGTAGAGCGATCGTCGCATGTCGTCCTCCTCAACGCGTACGGGTCGGAACTATAACGCGCCCAAGATGAACGCATGATGAAAGGGCCGTGGTTCCCTCATTCGTGGCGCAGCGCGCCGATCGGATCGACGCGCGTCGCCCGGACGGCCGGGATGTAACAGGCGAGCAGCGCGACGGCGGCGAGCAGGGCCACGGCGGCGCCCGACGCGGCGTCCGCGGCGGTGACGCCGAAGAGCATCGACGCGGCGAGGCGCTCGAGCGCAAACGACGCGGCGACGCCGAGCGCGATCCCGAACGCGATCAGCCGCGCGCCGCTGCCGACGACGAGCCGCAGGATGTCGCGGCCCTCCGCGCCGAGCGCGAGACGGATGCCGATCTCGCGCGTCCGCTGCGTGACGAGGTACGCCATCACGCCGTAGATGCCGACGACCGCGAGCATCAGCGCCGCCGCGGCGAAGACGCCCATCAGCCACATCGTGAAGCGCGACTGCGCCGTCTGCTCCGCGATGAGGTCGGCCATCGGCGCGACGGCGTAAATCGGAATCGACGAATCGGCCGCGCGAATCGCGCTCCGTACCGGCGCGACGAGAGACGCCGGCGGCACGCTCGACCGGACGGCGAGCGCGACCTGCGAGGTGCGATCGGTGAACGGCAGATAGACGTCGGGATCCGCCGTCGGATTCTCCGGCAGCCCGCGATATTTCACTTCGCCGACGACGCCGACGATCGCCATCCACGCCGCGCTCGACGTCAGCGATCCGAACTTGATCCGCTTGCCGATCGGATCCTGCCCGGGCCAGAAGCGCGCGACGACGCGTTCGCTGACCACGACGACGTTCGCGTCCGGCGACGCGTCGGCGTCGCCGGACGTGCGTCCGGCGACGAGCGGAATCCGGAGCGTGGCGAAGAATTCCGGCGACACGCGGTGCACGTATGCGCGCGGCACGTTCTGCGCGTTCGCCGCCGGCTGTCCTTCCGCCGCGTAGAAGCTCGCCGCGGCATTGCCGTCGAGCGGCATGTCGGAGCCGAGCGCGGCGGCCGACACGGCCGGCACCGCGCGAATCCGCTCGAGCAGCGCGCGGCCGTAGACGACCGGCGCCGGCGGCGCCGGCGGCCCTCCCGATGCCGCTGCCGGCGGAGCCGCGCGCGGAATGCTCACGTGCAGCGTGAGCACGGCGGATGGATCGAAGCCAGGAGCCACCGCGGCGAGATTGCTCACCGATCGGATCATCAGCCCGGCCCCGATGAGCAGCACCACCGCGAGCGACAGTTCCGCGACGACCAGCGCGCTCCGCACGCGCTGCGATCGCGGACCGTCGCTCCCGCGCGCGCTCTCCTTGAGCGACGCGCCGAGATCGACCGCGCGCGCCTGCAGCCCCGGCGCGAGCCCGACGAGGAGGCCGCAGACGAGCGAGACCGCGAGGGTGAACGCGGCGATGCGGAGATCGAGATCCGGCGTCAGCACGCTGGGGAATGCGACGGGGCTGTGCGCGAGGAGCGCGGCGATCGCGGCGCGGGCCACCAGCAGCCCGACGCCCGCACCCGCGAGCGTCAGCACGCAGCCTTCCGTGATCAGCTGGCGCAGCAGGCGGCCGCGTCCCGCGCCGAGCGCGGTGCGCACGGCGATCTCGCGGCGCCGGGTTTCCGATCGCGCCAGCAGCAGGTTGGCGACGTTGGCGCACGCGATCAGCAGCACGAAGGCGACGGCCGCCATCAGGATCGCGAGCGCGGGCCGGAACGGACCGAACAGCTCGACGTCGAGGGGGCTGACTGCCACGGCGCGCTTCTCGTTCGTATCCGGATGCTCGCGCTCGAGCTGCCGGGAGATCCCGTCCATCTCGCGCTGCGCCGAATCGATCGTTGTCCCGGGCTTCAGCCGCGCGAGCGCGGCGAACCCGCGCGTGCCGCGCGATGCCATGACGTCGGGCGGCGCGTACATCGCGAACGGCACCCACAGCTCCGCGGCGTCGGTCAATCCTTTGAACCCCTGCGGCATCACGCCGACGATCGTGTACGCGCGCGGCGCGCAGCAGAGCGTCACGCTGCGGCCGATCGCGGCCGGATCGCTCCCGAAGCGGCGCTTCCAGAGGCCGTCGCTCAGCACCACCACCTGCGCCGGCTTCGCGACGTCGTCTTCGTCGCGCTGGAACGCGCGGCCGCGAGCGGGACGGGCGCCGAGCAGCGGGAAGTACGGCGGCGACACGAACTCGACGCGAATGCGCTCCGGTTCGTCGGCGCCGGCGAGCGTCATCGTCTGGCTGTCGAACGCCGCGACGTCGACGAAGCTCGCCGCGCGCGCACGCCAGTCGAGAAAGTCGGGGTAGGAGGCGCCGCGCCGCTCGACGCGCGCGCGCTGCACGTTGCCCCAGAGCGCGACCAGCCGCGTCGGATCGGCGTAGGGGAGCGCGCTGGCGCGCGACGCGTCCACGAGGCTGAAGATTGCGGTGTTCGCGCCGATGCCAAGCGCGAGCGCGAGGACGGCGACGATCGTGAACCCGGGGGAGCGGCGAAGCGTGCGGAACGCGTAGCGGACGTCCTGTGCGAGCGTCTCGAGCGGATGCATGGCGCCTGCGGTCAGGGCAGCGCGTTCACGAGGAGCTCGGTTGCAGCGTGGACGAGGCGAAGCAGCGGCGCGTACGCGAGGGCGAGCACGCCGGCCGCCGCCGCGGCGGCGAGCGGCAGCCGCCCTCGCGGCCGCGATCGAACGCTCGGCTCGGAGTCGTCGAGCAGGCGGCGCACGCGCGAGGCGACGTCGCCGCCGTCGACGAGCGTGCTGATCGGCTCGGCGAGCGGCGTGCGCGGCGGCGTCAGCTTCGCGACTTTCACGAGCGCCGACGCCAGGGCGCAGCGCGCGTCCGAGTCTTCGCACGCGCGGCGATCGGCCGCGTGCTCCGCCGCGGCCGCCCAGCGCGATTCGATGGCCGATGCGGCGCGCGTCGCGAACAGGAAATCGGGCGCCGCGCGCATGGCGAGCCGCTTCAGGTTGTCCAGCGCACGCCAGTGGCCGATTTCGTGCGCGACGCTCGCGCGCAGCTCCTCGGCGGTGAGCGCGCCGACGAGCCCGCGCGTCACGATGAGGCGCGGGCGGATGACGCCGGCGAGCGCCATCATCGGCGCGTCGATCGGAATCTCGTAGGCGGCGAGCGGCGCGCCGAGCGCGATCGGCCGCGCGCGGCGGATCCACGCGCGCGATTTCCGCGACGCGCGGCGCCACGACCGAATCCCGCGCGCGACGCCGGCGAGGACGATCCCCGCCGCCGCAAGCGCCAGCGCCGCGAGCGTGACGTCGACGCCTTCGCCCGGATCGCGCGGTTCGAACCGGAAGTACGACGGAAGAAACAGAAGCGCGACGAAGATCACCGAGGCCGACGCCGGAAGGAGC
>QHWK01000517.1 GCA_003223775.1 Acidobacteriota bacterium | reverse complement strand
AGCTTTCCGTCGATCACGTAATGCACGGCCGCGCCGGAAGCATCTTTTCCGTCGCCCTCGATGTGCACGCCCCACGTATCGGCGCTCAGCTCAGCTTTCTTGATCGGCACGGCGCGCGGCCCGGGGTTGATGTTGCCGGTGATCGCCTTGCCGTCCCAGTTCAACTCGAGCACGACGTGCGTGCGGTTCTCTTTCGTCGGCCCCCAGTCGCCGCTCCACGTTCCCTTCAGCGGGTGCCCGAACTGCGCCAGCGCGGGCGCCGCGATCAGCAGAGCCGCCGCACACGCACGCGTCACGCGACCGATTGCCACTCGCATCGACGTCCTCCCGAGCGCCTTACTCTATACCGTTGGAATTGATCTGTCATCTCAGTTAGAGTGCGTTTTCGAATTGCGCGACGTAGGGCGACCCTTTCAGGGTCGCCAGAGGCGAGGCTGAAAGCCGCATCGCAATCATCTGAGGGGATGTCCACATGACACGTCCGTGGCGGATGAAGCTCGCACTCGTCGGGTCGGCGTGCGTCTGGCTGACCGCTCTGGCGCTCGCGGCGCACGACACGCAGATTGCCTCGCCGGTCGCCGGCAAGAAAGCGGGCGAGGCGTTCAAGAACGTGACGACGAGCACGCTGAAGGAGTTGAGCGTCGACGATTTCATCGCGAGCATGGGGCTCATCTCGGCGAACCTCGGGCTCGACTGCGCCGACTGCCACCCGAATGCCGGCACCGACAAGGCCGACTTCGTGATCGACACGCCGCGCAAGGTCATGACGCGCCGCATGGTCGAAATGGTCGCCGGGATCAACCGCACGAATTTCGGCGGCGTGCAGCGCGTCACCTGCTACACGTGCCATCACGGCCGCATCACCCCGGCGACGACGATCGCGCTCGACTCGTGGTACGACGCGCCGAACGTGGAGCTCGACGACGCCGTGCGGCAGGACAACGGGCTGCCGGCGGCCGAGGAGATCCTCGACAGGTACACCGCCGCGATCGGCGGCGCCGATCGCCTCGCGCGGATCACGAGCTTCGTGGCCACCGGCTCCGCCATCGGCTACGGCGAGCTGGGCGGCAACGCCGACTTCACCCTCTTCGCGAAGGCGCCGAACCAGCGCGCGATCCTCATCTCCTACAAAGACACGCAGCGGCCCACGAGCAGCTGGTCGTTCGACGGGCGGACCGGCTGGATCAAAACGCCGCGCGGGCTGCTCGGCGAGTACGAGTTGATCGGCAGCGAGCTGGACGGCGCGCGCTTCGAGGCGCAGATCGCCTTCCCGGGGCAGATCAAGCAGGCGCTGTCGAACTGGCGCGGCGCGACGACGCGCAGCATCGGCGACCGCGACTTCCTCGTCGTCCAGGGCAGCGGTCAGCGCGGCTTCATGGCGACGCTCTACTTCGATCCGAAGACGGCCCTGCTCTCGCGCACCGTCCGCTATGGCCCCTCGCCGATTGGCCGCATGCCGACGCAGATCGACTACGCCGACTACCGCGATGTCGGCGGCGTCAAGTTTCCGTTCGAGTACAAGTTCACCTAGCTCGATGGGCGATACACGGCGAAGCTGAGCAAGGTGGAAACCAACGTCCCGATCGACGCGGCGAGGTTCGGCCGGCCTACGACACGGTAGAAATCCGTCATGGCTGATGGCTGATGGCTGATGGCTATGGCTGATGGAACGGCCAGCCATTAGCCATCGACCATAGCCATTAGCCATCGACCATAGCCATCAGCCCTCAGCCATCAGCCATGACGGGTTTTTTGATCCGATTCGATGGAGTTGGCGGCAAATAGATGACAGAACGGGCCGATCTGTTCCTTGACAGGCCCTGAGCGCTCGTTTAAAAGCTGATACGGGTGGGGCATTCTTTTGTCATGTCAGTTTGGCGCACGTCCGAAGGAGGGTCGCCAATGCGCGGTCTCGCGAGGATAGCCGTCGTATTCGCGTGTACGGTCCTGGCGCCGGCGGCGGCGCTCGCTCAGGCCACGATCACCGGGACGGTGAAAGACACGTCCGGGGCCGTGCTGCCGGGCGTGACCGTCGAAGCAGCCAGCCCGGCGCTCATCGAGAAAACGCGGTCGGCCGTCACCGACAGCGCGGGCCTGTACCGGATCGTGGATCTGCGGCCCGGCACCTATACCGTAACGGTGTCGCTGCCCGGGTTTGCGACGATCGTCCGCGACAACATCGACGTGGCCGGCTCGGCGACGCTGACGATTCCCTTCGAGCTGAAGGTCGGCGCCGTGCAGGAGACGGTGACGGTCACCGGCGCGTCGCCGGTGGTCGACGTGCAGAACACGCGCCGCGAGACGGTGATCAACTCGGCCTCGATCGAGGCGCTGCCGGCCACGCGCGCCTACGGATCGATTCTGAACGCCATGCCTGGCGTCACCGTCGACAACAACGGCCTCGCGGCGACGCCGACGATGACGTTCTTCAGCGCGCACGGCGGCCGCACCAACGAAGGCCGCATGTCGATCAACGGGATGACGGTCGCCGCCGCCTTCAACGGCGGCGGCGTCTCCTCGCTGACCTACGACACGAACAACGCCGAAGAGGTCGTGATGGTCGTCTCGGGCGGGCTCGGCGAGAACGAGACCGGCGGCCCGACGATGAACATCGTGCAGAAGTCGGGCGGCAACAAATTCTCGGGGCAGGCGTTCTTCAACACCGCCGGCGACTGGTCGCGCGGCGACAACATCGACGACACGCTGCGGAGCCAGGGCATCACGCGCGGGCCCGGCATCAAGAGCGCCTACGACGCGAGCGCCTCGTTCGGCGGCCCGATCAAGCACGATCGCCTCTGGTTCTTCGCGACCTACCGCAGCTACGACACGACCTCCGGCGTGTCGGGCATCGGCGTCAACAAGTTCGCCGGCGATCCGTCGCATTGGGACTACACGAGGGACGACAGCATCGAGCCGCGTCTCGTGCAGGGTCGGCACATCTGGGCGGCGCGCGGCACCGCGCAGGTGACGCCGAAGAATCGCGTGATGTTTTCGCACGAGACTCAGTCGCGCTGCGAGGGTTCCACGCTGACGCCGAACGGCTCGGGATGCCGCACGCGCGGCGCCGACTGGATCGCGCTCGGCTCCACGACGCAGTCGCCCGAGTCCAACACCGGGTACTACGATTTCCCGTACTGGGTGACGCAGGCGACGTGGACGTCGACAGTGTCCAACAAGCTGTTGCTCGAGGCCGGCTACTCGCGGTTCGCGTACCGCCACGCCGGCGGGCCGGGCCAGGTGCCGCCCGACGGCATCCTGAATCTCATCCCGGTCACCGAGCAGTCGGCGATTGACGGACACCCCGCGAACTTCACCTATCGCGGGCTGTCCACGAAGGTCGGCTATCAGGGCGCGTATCTCATCGCCGATTCCGAGTTCGACACGAACCAGTCGCAGCTGCTGTATCGCTTCAACAACCACGTGCCGAATCAGTTCACCTACCGGCTGCCGCAGTTCCAGACCGCGGATCGCACGAAGATGACCGCGCTGTTCGCGCAGGACACGTGGACGCGCGAGCGGCTGACGCTGCAGGGCGCGCTGCGCTACGATCAGGTTTCGAGCTTCAGCCCCGCCGAGCACAACGGCACGACGGTCACTTCGCCGTTCAACCCGCAGCCGGTCATCCTGCAGCGGACCGACGGCGTCAGCGCGTACCGCGATATTTCGCCGCGTGTCGGCGTCGCCTACGACGTCTTCGGCAACGGCAAGACGGCGCTGAAGTTCAATTACGGTCGCTTCCTGGGTCCGGCGACCAACGACACCATCTACACGCAGAACAATCCCGCCAACGGCATCGTCGGCTACAACCTGACGGCGATCAACCGCAGCTGGACCGACACGAACGGCAACTACGTCGTCGACTGCGACATCCTGAACCCGAATGCGCAGACCGTGCCGGGCGGCGACGTGTGCGGCGCGCTCACCGGCAACTCGCTGAACTTCGGCAAGACCGGCACCTCGACGCGCGTCAACCCGGCGCTGCTGCACGGCTGGGGCATCCGTCCGTCCGACTCGCAGTGGGGCATCAACCTGCAGCAGGAGCTCGCGCCGCGCGTGTCGCTGGATCTCGGTTACAACCGGCGGTCGTGGAACCACTTCACCGTGACCGACAACCTGGCCGTCGGCCCGAACGACTATCAGCCGTGGACGATCGCGGCGCCGAGCGATCCGCGGCTGCCCGGCGGCGGCGGCTACCCGATCACGATGTACACGCTGACGGCCGCGGCGGCGGCGCGGCCCGCCGACAACTACGTCACGTTCGAGACCGACTACGGCCCGGCGCGGATCAACTACTGGCACGGCGTCGACGCCACGGTGACGGCGCGCCTGAGCCGAGGCACGACGCTGCAGTTCGGCTCGACGACCGGGCGCGCGATCAACGACACGTGCGCGACGATCCTGAACGTGGACAGCCCCGACCCGCGCTTCTGCCGTGAAGTGGATCCGGTGGAGACGACGCTGCGCGGCCTGGCGACCTACACGATCCCGAGGATCGACGTGCAGGTGAGCGCGACGATTCGCTCGCAGCCGCCGATGATCTTCCAGGCGGTGAACCCGACGATCTTCATCGGCATC
>QHWK01000516.1 GCA_003223775.1 Acidobacteriota bacterium | reverse complement strand
CACCGCCGCCGAAGACCTGGCGGAGCTGGATCGTCTGGCCGACCGGGTCGACGCCCTCGCCGAACAGGTTCGTCGCCGTGGTCGAGCCGATGACGGCGACCTGGGCGTAGACCCGTAGATCCTCGTCGCTGAAGAAGGTACCGCTCGCGAGGCCCCAGTCGCGCACCTCGGGATAGCCGGTCGTCACCCCGACGACGTTCGAGTTCCAGTTCTGCCCCGCGGCCGTCACCTGCCACCGGCCGGCGCTCTGCTCCGCCTCGACCGCGCCGATCGTCGTCCCGAGCTGGGCCTGGATCGCGTTCATGTCGTCGAGGGTGAGGTTCTGGCTCTGGACCCCCGCGCCCCGCAGGCCGGTGTCGCTGTTCTGGTTTCCCGGCGTGACCGTGACGAGGTTCGAGCCGAGCGACAGCACCTGCTGCTGCACCGTCTGCGAGGCACCGTTGCCGACGGCGACCATCGCGATCACGGACGCGACCCCAATGATGACGCCGAGCATCGTGAGCGCCGACCGCAGCTTGTTCACGATGATCGACTGGAGCGCCGAGCGGAACGAGTCGAACAGCTTCACCGCGCGGCCAGGGGCACGTGCGCGACGGTGCCGCTGTGCAGATCGACGGACTGGCCGGTACCCGCCTTGCGGAGCTCGTCTTCGGCGCGGCGGGGCGCGGGGACGAGCTCATCGCCCGACACGATGCCGTCGCGCATCCGGACGATGCGCTTGCAGTGCTCGGCGACGTCAGGCTCGTGAGTGACCATGACGACGGTCTTCCCCGCGTCGTTCAGCCGCTGGAAGATCGCGAGGATCTCGGCGCTGGAGCGCGAGTCGAGGTTCCCGGTCGGCTCGTCAGCGAGGATGATCGAGGGGTCGTTGAGCAGCGCGCGCGCGATCGCGACGCGCTGCTGCTGGCCCCCGCTGAGCTCCGTCGGCCGGTGGTGCATCCGCTCGGTGAGGCCGACCGCGGCGAGGGCGTCCTTCGCGCGCTGCGTGCGTCCCCGCGAGGTCCCCCCGTACACGAGTGGGAGCTCGACGTTCTCGATCGCGTTGAGCCGGGGGAGCAGGTTGAAGGTCTGGAACACGAAGCCGATGTGCCGGTTGCGGATCGCCGCCAGCTGATCGTCGTTCAGCTGGCGGACCTGTTCGCCCGCGAGCACGTACGTGCCGCTATCCGGCACGTCCAGGCAGCCGAGGACGTTCATCATCGTCGACTTTCCGGAGCCGGAGGGGCCCATCAGCGCGACGAACTCACCCGGGTACACGTCGAGGTCGGCGCCACGGAGGGCTTGGACGATGTTGTCCTTGCCCATCCGATAGGTCTTCGTGACGCCGCGAAGCCGGATGACCGGCGCGACGATCTCGCCGCTCATCGGGTGACGATCTGTTGGGGCGCCCCGCCGCCGCCCCCGATCTGGACCCCCCGGCCGCCACCGGCGCCAGACGCGGTCGCGCGCGGCTGCGGCAGGACGACGACGTCGCCCTCCTGCACTCCGGTCAGCACCTCGGTGACGGTGTCGTTGCTGATGCCGAAGGTCACGTCGGTGTCGACCGGCTGGCCGTCCTTCATGACCGTCAGGTACCGGCGTCCGCTCGCCGTCTTCACCGCAAGGTTCGGCACGGTGAGGGCGTTCGGGCTGCTCGCGATGATCACGTTCGCCGTGCCGCTCATGCCGGGCTTCACGGTCTGGCTAGGCAGGTCGATCGTGACGTCGACCCCGTACACCGGAACGCCCTGGGCGATGGTCGCGACCGGGTCGAGCGACGTGACCCTCCCGGTCATCTTCGCCGTGCCGACCGCATCCACGGTGACCGTCGCGACCTGTCCGATCTTGAGCTTCACGACGTCGGCTTCGCCGGTCGTTCCGTGGAGGGCCATCGATCCGGTGTTCGCGATGACGATGAACCCGGTCGTGCTGTTGCTCGTCACGTTCTCCCCGACCTGCGCGCTGACCGTCGTGACGATCCCGGCGACCGTCGCCTTGATGACCGCGTTGTCGAGATTCGCTTGCGCCGTCGCGAGCGCGGTCTGAGCGTTGTTCAACGCGTTCTGCGCGCTCTGCACGTTCGCCGGCTGGTTGTTCACCGACGTCTGTGCGCTCTGGAGGCTCTGGGCGGCGCGGATCTGCGCTGAGGTGACGTTCGCGATCGCGGTGACGTAGCTGCCGGAGACGGCATCCGTCGCCGTGGAGAGCGTCGTGCCCGCCTGGGTGATCTTGCCCTTCGCGTACGCGGCGAGCTGCTGCTCGCCGGTGAGCGTCACGAGGAGCGCGGCGACGTCGGCGCGGGCGGCGTCGAGGGTCGTGTCGACCTTCGCGTTGACCGTGCTGAGCGAGTTCTGTGCGCTCGTGGCCGACGACAGAGCGCTCCCCAGCTGGCCGTTCGGGGCATCGATGCCGCTCGTCAGCCGGGAGACCGCGGTCACGTACGCCACCTGGGCCGTCGCCATCTGCGTCCCGGCCGCCGTCGTGTCGGCGTTCGCGGCGATCGCGGCATCGAAGGCCGCCTCGGCGTTCAGGATCTGGTTCACGGCGGCGATGTAGTCGGCCTCGGCCGTCTGGTACACGCCCACGACGTAGCTCTGGGCGTTGCCGAGGGCCGCGCTGGCCTGGTTCATGGAGCCTTGGGCCGCCTTGTTGTCGCTGATCTGGTTGGAGAAGGCGAGGTGGTTCTGCGCCGTCACGACCTGCTGCTGCGCGACGCTGATCTGTGACACGTAGGTCGCCAGATCGTTGATGAGCGATCCGTAGAGGCTCGAGAAGTTCGCCTTCGCGGCCGCGTAGTTCGCCTTCAGCTTCGCCAGCGCCGCCTGCGCCGAGGCGATGTCGTTCGCGGTCGACTGCTGCGTCTGGCTGTACGAGCTGCCCGCGTCACTGACGCCGGCCAGGGCCTTCTCGTAGTTCGTCTGCGCGGCGGCGACGTTGTTCTGCGCCGTCGTGACCGCCGCCTGCAGGTCGGAGGGGTCGAGCGCGGCCAGGGCCTGCCCGGCCGTGACCGGCTGACCGACCGTGACGAACAGCTGCGCGACCTTCCCGTTCGTCGCGGGGTTCAGCTTCACCGTGCCGGCCGAGCTGACCGATCCGGAGACGGCGACGGTCTGGGTGACCGCGCCGCGGGCCACCTGCGCGGTCCGCGATTCGGCCGCCGCGGGCGCCGCACCGCACGCGGACGCGAGCAGCCCCGCCAGAGATACCGCGACGAGCATCTTCACGATCGACATTGACCTCACCCCTTCTCCACGAAAGACCCTGCGACTAGGTGGCCGGCGTCGACGCCGGAGCGTGACGCAGCCGGGCCACGACGACGGCGCCGA
>QHWK01000515.1 GCA_003223775.1 Acidobacteriota bacterium | reverse complement strand
CACCTATGTCTATGCCGTGATCGCCGTCGACAAGTCGGCCAACCAGAGCGGCGCGTCGAACCGCGTGCAGGAAACGGCGCGATGAAGAAGGTCTACCGCATGATGCACGATGGCGAGCCGCGCCACGTGATCGAACAAGACGGACGCTGGCAGCTCCTCGAAGGTGATCTGTTCGACGGGTACGAAGCTGGCGCCGAAATCCGTCGCGGCGGGGCGCCACTGCTGACGCCAGTGATGCCGAGCAAGCTGGTATGCATCGGCCTCAACTACAAGGATCACGCCGCGGAGCAGAACAAGCCGCTTCCCACAGAGCCGCTGATGTTCATCAAGCCGTCCACGGCGGTGATCGGTCCCGGCGAGTCGATCGTCGTACCTGCCGGCATCGGACGCGTGGATCACGAAGCCGAGCTCGGGGTCGTCATCGGCCGGCGCGCGCGGCACGTCAGCGAAGCCGACGCGCGGCACTACATCTTCGGCTTCGTCTGCGTCAACGACGTCAGCGCACGCGGATTGCAGCAGAGAGGATTCCAGTACACGCACGCGAAAGGGTTCGACACCTTCGCGCCGATCGGTCCGTGCGTGGCCACCGGCATCGATTATCACGCCGACGCGGGCGTCGGCGTGGAAGGCTGGGTCAACGGCGAGCGGCGGCAGCATTCGACGACCGCGCAGCTCGTGTTCTCGATTGATTTCCTGATTGCATACATCACCCGCGTCATGACGCTGCTGCCGGGCGACATCATTGCGACCGGCACGCCGTCGGGCGTCGGTCCGATTACGCCCGGCGACAGGGTGACGATCACGGTCGCGGGCGTGGGCGAGCTCACTAATCCGGTCGCCGCCGAGGCAGCGGCGATCACGTCGGGAGGGGGAAGATCATGAAACTGTTCATCGATACGGGCAATCTGAAGGACATCCAGGCGCTCGTGCCGCTCGGGATCATCGACGGCATCACGACGAATCCGACGCTGCTCTCGAAGGAGCCTGGAGACTATCGCGACAACCTGAAGAAGATCTGCCAGATCGTCCAGGGACCCACCAGCGCCGAGGTCGTCGAGACCGAAGCGCAGGCCATGATCAAGCAGGGAAGGGATCTCTCGAAGATCGATCCGTGGATCGTCGTGAAGGTGCCGCTCACGAAGGACGGCATCAAAGCCTGCAAGGCGCTGTCGAGCGAGGGCATCAAGGTCAACGTCACCTTGTGCTTTTCGCCCGCGCAGGCGCTGCTGGCCGCGAAGGTCGGCGCGAGCTATATCAGCCCCTTCGTCGGCCGCGTCGACGACATCTCGACGCCCGGCATGGAACTGGTCCGCGACATCGTCGAGATCTATGGAAATTACGAATTCAAGACCGAGATTCTCGTCGCCAGCACGCGCGGACCGATGCACATCGTGGAGGCCGCCCGGATGGGCGCGGACATCTGCACCTGTCCGCCAGCGGTTATCGACGCGCTCTTCAACCATCCTCTGACGGACGTCGGTCTGAAAAAATTCCTCGGGGATTGGGATAAGGCGTACGGGGCGGCAGCGAATCGCTAGTCAGCGATTCGATATGGATCCGATCAAGCATCTCGAGGATCTCGAGCGGCGCGCGGAGCTGGGCGGCGGCGAAGAGCGGCTCCGCCGGCAGCACGACGCCGGCAAACTGACCGCGCGCGAGCGCCTCGACCTGCTGTTCGACCCAGGGACGTTTCAGGAAACCGACAAGCTCGTCACGCACCGCTGCCGCGATTTCGGGATGGATGCGCCCGATCAGATCATTCCCGGCGACGGAGTGGTGACCGGCGTTGGCCGTGTGGACGGGCGCCCGGTCTACGCCTTTGCGCAGGACTTCACGGTCTTCGGCGGATCGCTCTCCGAAACCAACGCCGCGAAAATCGTCAAGATCATGGATCTCGCCGTGAAGATGGGGGCGCCCGTCGTTGGCCTCAACGACTCGGGTGGCGCGCGCATCCAGGAAGGCGTGCTGTCACTCGGCGGCTATGCGGACATCTTCCTGCGCAACACGCTCGCATCGGGCGTGGTCCCGCAAATCTCGGCCATCATGGGGCCGTGCGCCGGCGGCGCGGTGTACTCGCCCGCGATCACCGACTTCAACGTCATGGTCGAGGGGACGAGCTACATGTTCGTCACCGGACCGGACGTGATCAGGACGGTGACGCATGAGGACGTTACGAAAGACGAGCTCGGCGGCGCGATGACGCACAACGCGACGAGCGGGGTCGCGCATTTCGCCGTTCCCGACGATCGCGCATGCCTGCGCCTCATCCGGGAGCTGCTGTCCTACATGCCGAGCAATAACGTCGACGATCCCCCGCGGATGGCGACATCGGATCCGGTTGACCGTGAAGAGGCGGCGCTCGACACGCTGGTGCCCGCGTCGCCCAACCAGCCGTACGACATGCTCGATCTGATTCACGCGATCAGCGACGAAGGGGCCTTCCTCGAAGTGCATCGCCATTTCGCGAAGAACATCATCGTCGGTTTCGCGCGCCTCGGCGGACGGTCAGCCGGCATTGTCGCCAACCAGCCCGCGCACCTGGCCGGAACGCTCGACATCGATGCCTCGGTCAAGGCCGCGCGATTCGTGCGGTTCTGCGACGCCTTCAATATTCCGCTGGTCACGTTCGAAGACGTCCCGGGCTTCCTGCCGGGCACCCGGCAGGAATACGGGGGCATCATCCGGCATGGAGCCAAGCTGCTGTTCGCGTTTGCCGAAGCGACGGTCCCGAAAGTGACGGTGATTACGCGGAAGGCATACGGCGGCGCGTACTGCGTCATGTCCAGCAAGCACATTCGCACCGACGTCAACTTTGCGTGGCCGTCCGCCGAAATTGCCGTGATGGGCCCTGAAGGCGCGGTCAACGTCCTGTATCGACGCGAGCTGGAGAAAGCTCCGGATCCCGCCGCCACGCGCGCCCAACGCGTCGAGGAATTCCGCGAGAAGTTCGCCAACCCCTACATCGCCGCCGCTCGCGGATTCATCGACGAAGTGATTCATCCGCGCCAGACTCGCGGCAAACTGATCGCGGCGCTCGCCGGCCTCGAGACGAAGCGGGACAAGAATCCGCCGAAAAAGCACGGCAATATTCCGTTGTAGCGCCCCGCACTCCTCCACGAATGCTTTCTACCGACTACAATTAGCGTCGTGAAAGTGCTCATTGCGAACCGCGGAGAAATCGCGGTGCGCATCATTCGTGCCTGTCGGGAGCTCGGGATTCCGACGGTCGCGGTGTACTCCGACTGTGATCGCGGCGCGCGCCACGTGCGCGATGCGGATCAGGCGATCCACATCGGCCCCAGTCCCGCTGCCGAGAGCTATCTGCGTATTGACAGGCTGATCGACG
>QHWK01000514.1 GCA_003223775.1 Acidobacteriota bacterium | reverse complement strand
GGTCCAGAGCTTCGGGCTCATGGCGCTCATCACGTGCCTCTGGGCCATCGTCGGCTACAGCCTGTGCTTCGGCGAGGGGACGCCCGTCATCGGCGGCTTCGGCCACGCGCTGCTGCGGGGCGTCGGCGTCGAGCCGAACGCCGACTACAGCGCGACGATCCCGCAGCTCACCTTCATGGTGTATCAGCTGATGTTCGCGATCATCACGCCGGCGCTGATCACCGGCGCGACGGCCGAGCGCATGACGTTTCGCGGCACCGTCGTCTTCATGGCGCTGTGGTCGCTGTGCGTGTACGCGCCGCTCGCGCACATGGTGTGGGGGAAGGGCGGCCTGCTGAACGCCGCGCTCGGCGGCCGCTTCCCGACGCTCGATTTCGCCGGCGGCACGGTCGTTCACATCACGTCGGGCGTGTCGGCGCTCGTGTGCGCGATCTATCTCGGGAAGCGCACCGGGTACCCGAAGGAGCCGATGCCGCCGCACAGCCTCGTCCTGAGCTTCATCGGCGCGTGCCTGCTGTGGGTCGGCTGGTTCGGCTTCAACGCGGGCAGCGCGCTCGCGTCGAACGGCCTCGCGGCGAGCGCGTTCGTCGCGACGCATTTCGCCGCCGCGGCGGCGACGATCGGCTGGCTCGCGGCCGAATGGGTGACGCGCGGGCGCCCGAGCGCGCTCGGCGCGATCTCGGGCGCCGTCGCGGGGCTCGTCGCGATCACGCCGGCGTCGGGATTCGTCACGCCGATGCCGGCGCTCGTCATCGGGCTCGCCGCCGGCGTCGGCTGCTTCGTGATGGTGACGTTCGCGAAGGCGCGCTTCGGCTACGACGACGCGCTGGACGCGTTCGGCGTGCACGGCGCGGGCGGCACGATCGGCGCCCTGCTCACCGGCGTCTTCGCGACGAGGGCGGTCAACCCGATCTTTCACGATCCGCAGGGCCGCGCGCTGCCAGTCGGGCTCGTCGACGGCAACGGCGCGCAGATCGGCTATCAGATCGTCGGCATCGCGGCGGCGTGGCTGTTCGCGCTCGTCGGCAGCGTCGTGCTGCTGAAGATCACCGACGTCGTCGTCGGCGTGCGCGTCACCGAAGACCAGGAGATCGAAGGCCTCGACCTGACCGAGCACGGCGAAGAGGCGTACAACCTGGAGATGTAAGGCAGGACGGCAGGAAGGCAGAAAGGCAGGAATTCAAGGCAGGAGGGCAGGAAGGGAGAACGGCGAAGGCTGGAAGGCTGGAAGGCTGGAAGGCTGGAAGGCGACGCGCCTTCCGACCTTTGACCTTTCTTCCTTCGTCATTTCAGCCTTCCTGCCTTGCGTCCTTGAATCCTGCCTTCCTGCGCTTCTGCCCTTCTGCCTTGCCTCTGTCGGCATTCCGGTATGATGCGCGCATCTGTGTGGAGGTCGCTATGATTCTGAAACGCGTGCGCGCCCTGGTCCGCGGTGTCTGCATCCTGGGCATGGTCCTGGCGATCGCGCGGCCGGCCGCTGCCCAGAAGCCCACGTTCGACATCGAAGGCGTCGTCACCGACGCGCAGCAGGGCGTCCTGCCGGGCGCCACGGTGACGCTGCAGAATGTGGCGACCGGGCTCTCCCGCGAGACCGCTACGGATGCGGACGGCCGCTACGTCTTCACGTCGCTTCCACCGGCGGGACAGTACATCCTGCAGACCGCGCTCTCCGGCTTTGCCACCGAGCGCCGCGAGAACCTGACGTTCAACGCCGGGCAGCGCGCCGTGCTGGACGTCACGCTCCGGCTCTCGGCCGTGCAGGAGACCGTGACCGTTTCGGGCGACACGCCCGTGGTCCAGACGACGAGCGCGGAAGTGACCAGGACGATCGAGAGCCGCGACCTCACGACGCTGCCCGTCGCCGAGCGCAACTACTTCCGCCTCCTGACACTCGACTCGAACGTCGTCGCGCGCGGCCCCGGCACCAACGGGCTGTACGTCGGCGGCGGCGACGTGTGGAACTTCGGCACCTACGTCGACGGCACCAGCAACTTCTCGAAGTGGCTCACGCTGCAGCGCGCGCCGCAGCGCGGATCGGCCGGCTTCGCGCTCGAGACCGTCAGCCAGGTGCAGATCATCACCAACCAGTTCTCGGCGGAGTTCGGCGGCCATTCGGCCGGCGTGATGAACATGATCACCAAGAGCGGGAGCAACACCTACGCCGGCGCCGCGCTCCTCGTGGTGCGGCCGGGCGACCTCGACGCGATCCCGCCCCTCGCCACGCAGAAAGTGCCGTTCAATCAGCAGCAGTTCGGCGGCAATCTGGGCGGACCGATCGTCCACGACCGCGTGTTCTTCTTCGGCAGCTACGAGCGGCGCCGCGAGCGAAGCCAGGTGTCGGTGACCTCGCCCGAAGCGCCGGGGACGATCATTCCGACGCCGGCCGACGAGGATCAGGGGCATATCCGCGGAGACGTCCGGTTCTCGCCGTCTCAATCGCTGGCCGTCCGCTACAACATGGTGCGGTGGAAGCAGGACAACGAGAGCGGCGGCCTGCAGCTGCCCGGCACGGGGTACATCTGGACGAACAACGTCGACACGATTCACAACATGTGGACATCGATCGTGTCCGACCGCGTCCTGAACGAGGTTCGCGGGCAATGGTCGCGCTACTACGATCTGCGGGCGGCGAAATGTGATTGCGTGCAGTTCAACCGCACGGGCTACTCGATTACCGGTGGCGTCGCCACCGGCACGTGGGGCGTCATCCCCGAAGACACGTGGGACGTCTCGGACACGGTGTCGTTGTGGCGCGGCGCCCACTCGCTGAAGATGGGCGGCGGCGTCACCTACGACGTGACCACCCAGCGCTACCTGCCCAATCAGAACGGGATCTACAACTTTGCCGGGGGGCCTGCAGTCGCGCCGAATCCGAATCTGTACACGCAGGCGTTCGCGCTCGTGCCCGGCCAGGACGTCATCTACCCGAAGGCATGGGTCTTCAGCGGCTTCGTGCAGGACGACTGGCGGATCAGCCACAACCTCACGCTGAACTACGGCGTGCGGTACGACGTCGAGCTCGTGAAAGACATTCCCGATTGGCCCGCTCCGACCGACAAGAACAACGTCGATCCGCGCGTCGGCTTCAACTGGGATCCCCGCGGCGATCAGAAGTGGTCCGTTCACGGCGGCGCCGGGCGCTTCACGCAGCAGAATCCCATTTTCACGATCGTCAAAGGCGCGGTGCTGGGGCGACACGGCATCGTGACGCTCGCCCTCCCGCCGAGCGACCCGGCGTTTCCGGTGTTTC
>QHWK01000513.1 GCA_003223775.1 Acidobacteriota bacterium | reverse complement strand
ATCGAAGCGTCGAAGATGGCGGGCACCGGCACGATGACGCTGACGGGTCAGCTCGGGGATGTGATGAAGGAGTCCGCGCGCGCCGCGCTGTCGTGGCTGCGGACGCATGCGAAGGAATACAACATCGATCCCGACTTCTTCACGAAGGCCGAGATGCACGTGCACGTGCCGTCGGGCGCGATCCCGAAAGACGGTCCGTCGGCGGGCGTCACGATGGCGACGGCGATGGCGTCAGACCTGACGGGCCGTCCGGTGCGCGGCGACGTCGCGATGACGGGCGAAATCACGCTCTCGGGGCGCGTCCTGCCGATCGGCGGCGTCAAGGAGAAGGTGCTCGCGGCGCGCCGCGTCGGCATCACCGAAGTGATTCTGCCGAAGCAGAACGGCAAGAACGTCAACGAGGATCTGACGCCCGAGCTGCGGCAGGGGCTGACGGTCCATCTCGTCTCGACGATCGACGAGGTGCTGGCGCTCGCGCTGCAGCCCGTGTCGAGCGACGCGCATCCGGCGAAGAAACCGGCGCGACCCGTCGTCGCGACGTCGCCGCGGCCGTGACGCCGTTCGGTACAATCCACCTGCGCGGGTTCTGCGGGCTCTGCGTTGATCGTTGTCTATTCTCCGCGTTACCACATCGACATCGGCCTCCACGTCTTCCCGACTGACAAGTACCGCCGCGTGCGCGACCGGATCGTCGAGACCGGCGTCGTGCAGGCGTCGGACATCGTCGAGCCCCGGCTCGCGTCGTGGGACGAGCTCGCTCTCGTGCACACGACCGAGTACCTCGAGAAGCTGCGCACCGGCGCGATGACGGCGGCGGATCTGGCGCAGCTCGAGCTGCCATGGTCCGACGCGATGGTCGAAGGATTTCGATTGATGGTCGGCGGCACGATCGAGGCCGCGCTCTGCGCGGTCTCTGCCTCCTGCGCGACCTCTGCCTCCTCCGCGTTCTCCATCCACCTCGGAGGCGGACTCCACCACGCCTTCCCGAATCACGGCGAGGGCTTCTGTCCGTTCAACGACGTGGCGGTCGCGGCGCGCGTGCTGCAGACGCGCGGGACCGAGCGCCTCGCGATTGTCGATCTCGACGTGCACCACGGCAACGGCACGGCGTTCGTCTTCGAGTCCGATCCGCGCGTCTTCACCTTCTCGATGCACCAGCAGCACAACTACCCGATGTGGAAGCCGCGCGGCTCGCTCGACGTCGGGCTGCCCGACGGCGCGCACGACGCGACCTAACTGCGGGAGCTGGAGCGCGCGCTGCCGGCCGTCATGGCCCATCGGCCGAAGTGCGTCTTCTATCTCGCCGGCGCGGATCCGTACGAAGACGATCAGCTCGGCGGCCTGCGCCTGACGATGACGGGCCTGCGCCAGCGGGATCGCCTCGTCGTCGAGACGGTGCGGAGCGCCGGCGTGCCGCTCGTCGTCGTGCTCGCGGGCGGCTACGCGCGGCGCGTGGAGGACACCGTCGCGATCCATGTCGCGACGATCGAGGAAGTCGGCGGAGGCTCTCTCCTGCCGAGGCCAGGGCCGCATTGACAAAGCGTCGAACGGACGCAGAACGGCTCCGGCGCGGCGTTTGCTGTCCACGAAACGGCTCGGCGCCTGCTGGGTTTCGCGCGGTACCCGGGCAGTAACCTGAAGCGTGAGGGCTTTGAAGATGCGATTTCTTCGAGACGCGATCATCGGCATTCTCGTGCTCGCGCTCGTGATTTGGATCGCCGCGTACGCGCGGCTCCGTGCGGGCGCGCTGTCGGCGGACGAACAGCCCGGAACGATCGAGCGCGCCGTTGCGGCGCGGCTGGTCCGGCTGTCCATTCCTGCCGACGCCGACCGGCGATCGAATCCGTTCGCCGCCGATGCAAACGCCTGGCGCGCCGCCGTCGAGCACTACGAGGACCATTGCGCCACCTGCCACGGGCGCGACGGCCGCGGCCAGACGGAGATGGCCGACAACATGTATCCAAAGGTTTCGAATCTCGCCGACGCACGGATCCAGCGCCTGAGCGACGGTGCGCTCTTCCACATCATCCAGAACGGCGTCCGCTGGACCGGAATGCCTGCATGGAAACGCGAGCATTCGCCGGATGAGACGTGGAGGCTGGTTTCCCTGATCCGCAGGATGCCGTCGCTGACGCGGCAGGAGATTGACGCGCTCGACCCATCGCACGCCGCCGAGTCGGAGAAGCGAGGGGATCACGAGCACAGCGGCTCTGATTCATCTCAGCCCCGCCGCTGAGGTCTAGCGACCCGTGAATGGTGGCAGGGATCGGTATGACGTCGTCGTGCTCGGCGGGGTCAACACCGATTACGCCATACGCGCGTCGAGCCTGCCGATTCCGAACCGGCCTGCCAGCGACGGCGCGTTTTTTCGCGCCTGCGGCGGCAAGGGCCTGAACCAGGCCGTCGCCGCCGCACGACTCGGCGCCCGCGTGGCCCTCATCGCACACGTTGGCGCCGACGCTCGCGGGCGCGAAGCCGTCGCCTGCCTGGCGAGCGAACAGGTGGCAATCGACTTCGTCACCTTCGATCCAGTCCTGCCGACCGGCGTCGCCGTCATTCACGTCGACAAGGAAGGACGAAAGCAGACGGCTGCGGCGCTCGGCGCGAACCGGCAGCTGTCGACCGCAGATGTCGACGCGGCGGCGCCGGCAATCGCACGCGCGGGCGTGCTCCTCGCGCAGCTGGAAATTCCGCTTGCATGCGTCGAGCGAGCGGCGCGGATTGCGAACTCTCAGGCTGTCCGTGTGATTCTCGATCCCGCGCCCGCGGCGCCGCTCGCCGACAAGCTCACGCGGCAACTGTTCGTCGTCAAACCGAACGCGGGCGAAGCGCGGTCGATCACGGGAGTGCACGTGGACAATCGCGCCTCGGCGCGCGCAGCCGCGCAGGAGCTCCGTCGCCGCGGCGCCCGTCACGTCGTCGTGAGCCTCGATGATGGAACGCTGCTGCTGTCGGAAGATCTGGAGCGCTGGTATCCAAACCTTCCCGTTCAGACGATCGACACGACGGGCGCCGGCGATGCGTTTGCCGGCGCGCTTGCCGTCGCGTCGATCGAGGGCCGCTCGATCGACATGGCGGTCGAGTTCGCGCACAGCGCCGCCGCGGCGGCGACAACGGTGGTTGGAGCGTTCGCGTCGCTGCCGACGCGTGGCGCCGTGGAGCATCTTCTCAGCAGGCAGGACTAAGAGCGTGTTCGAACTACGCGCGGCCTGTCGTCGGCGAATCAGATCAGCGTCAGCGCGTAGGCCGTCTTCAGATCGACGATCTCGCCGCGCGCGACCATCGCGCGCGCGTCGGCGAGCGTCACCGACTTCGTCGTGATGTCCTCGTCCTCGTCCGGCTTGTGCGGTGAATCGGCCGCCGGCGCCCGCAGCGCGGTCGCCTTGAAGAAGATCATCTCCTC
>QHWK01000512.1 GCA_003223775.1 Acidobacteriota bacterium | reverse complement strand
CGCCGGGCAGGTCCACGGTGATCTCGAGCCTGTCGTCAGTCTCGTGGACGTCGAGCGCGGGGGAATGTTCCCCTGCGCTCGACGTCCACGAGACTGACGACAGGCTCGAGATCACCGTGGACCTGCCCGGCGTCGAGGCGTCGGCCATCCGGGTGCTCACGAAGGCTGACAGTATTCTTGTGGCCGGCGAGAAGGCGGCGCGGCGCGTCCGCGGCGAGTCGAGCTTTCACCTGGTCGAGCGCGGCTACGGCCGCTTCGCCCGCGTCGTGCGGCTCGCGGGGCCGTGCGACACGGCGAAGGCACAGGCGTCGCTGGCCGACGGCGAGCTGCGCGTCTCGATCCCGAAGATCGGCGATCGCCGCGGGCGAGCCGTTCCGATCGCGATCACCGTCAGGGCTGATGGCTGATGGCTGATGGCACATGGTCGATGGATGTGCCACGATCTGCCATAGCCATCAGCCATCCAGCCATCAGCCATGATGCGTATCTTGTTCATCGGAGACATCGTCGGGCGTCCCGGCCGGGAGCTGGTGCGCACCGGCCTGCGCGGCCTCGTCGAGCACTACCGCGCCGATCTCGTCATCGCCAACGCGGAGAACGCCGCCGCCGGATTCGGCATCACGCGCGAGATCGGCGACCAGCTGCTCGAGTGGGGCGTCGACGTGATGACGTCGGGCAATCACATCTGGGACAAGAAAGAGGCGCTCGACTACATCGGCGCCGAGCCGCGGCTCCTGCGGCCGGCGAACTATCCGGCGGGCGCGCCCGGCAACGGCAGCTATCTGGCGCGCACGCGCGACGGCCGATCGGTCGGCGTCGTCAACGCGATGGGCCGCGTGTTCATGCTGAACATCGACGATCCGTTCCGAGTGCTGCCGCGCGAGATCGACGCGTTGAAGCCGCGCACGCGGATCGTGTTCGTCGACTTCCACGCGGAGGCCACCTCGGAAAAGATCGCGATGGGATGGCATCTCGACGGCAAGGCGACGGCCGTGATCGGCACGCATACGCACGTGCAGACCGCCGACGAGCGGATCCTGCCGAAGGGGACCGCGTATCTCACCGACGTCGGGATGACCGGGCCGCACGATTCGATCATCGGCGTCGAAGTGGAGGCGGCGCTGAACAAGTTCCTCACGGCGTTGCCGCAGAAATTCGAGACGGCGACGGGCAATCCGCGGCTGAACGCGATCCTCGTCGAGGCCGACGAGGCGAGCGGCCGCGCCACCGACATCGAGCGCATCAGCCTCAGCGCCGGAGAGCTGCAGGAGCTCGCGGACATCGCCGATGACCGACCTGTTCGATCTTCCGTTTGAGGAAGAGGACGCCGAGCCCGAGCCGCCGAAACGGTCCGCCATCGGCAGTCCTCGAGACCAGTCGGCAGTCGGCAGTCCCCGAGACCAGTCGGCAGTCGGCAGTGCGCCTGCGCGGCGGATCTACACCGTCACCGAGCTGACCGTCCGCGTTCGCGATCTGCTCGAGCAGGAATTCTTCGAGGTGTGGGTCGAGGGCGAGCTCTCGAACTGCAAGATCTGGAACACCGGCCACCTGTATTTCACGCTGAAGGACGGCGCGTCACAGGTGCGCGCGGTCATTTTCCGGTCCGCGCTCCGGTATCTGAAATTCAAGCCGGCCGACGGCCTGCGCGTGGTCGCGCGCGGCCGGCTGTCGGTCTACGAGCCGAAGGGCGAGTATCAGCTGGTCTGCGAGCACCTGCAGCCGCAGGGCCTCGGCGAGCTGCAGCTCGCCTTCGATCAGTTGAAGCAGCGGCTGCAGGCCGAAGGCCTGTTCGACGCCGCGCGCAAGCGTCCGCTGCCCGCGCTCCCGCGGAAGATCGGCATCGTCACGTCGCTCGACGGCGCGGCGATCCGCGACATCATCAAGGTGCTCCGCCGTCGGTATGCGAATGCGCACCTCGTGATCTGCCCCGCGCGCGTGCAGGGCCAGGACGCGGCGCCGGACGTGGCGCGGGCGCTCAGGCAGATCGGCCGCGTGAAGGGCGTCGACGTCGTGATCGTCGGCCGCGGCGGCGGATCGATCGAGGATCTCTGGGCCTTCAACGAGGAGATCGTCGCGCGCGCGATCTCGCGCGTGCCCGTCCCCGTGATCTCCGCCGTCGGGCACGAGACCGACGTGACGATTGCCGATTTCGTCGCCGACCTGCGCGCGCCGACGCCCTCGGCGGCCGCCGAGATCGTCGTCTCGGCGAAGGAGCACTTCAGCAGCCGGATCGATCGCCTCGCCGATCGGCTGCAGGCGGCGGCGCACGCGCGCGTGCAGCGGCTCGCGCGGCGCGTCCACGTCGCGGACGGACGGCCGGCGTTCGCCGGCTTTCGCGCGCGCCTCGCGATGCGCGATCGCCGCGCGTCGGAGCTCTCGCACGCGTTGACGCGCGTCGCGCGCGCCGCCGTCGCGTCCCGCGCGCGCCGGCTGCAGGCGATCGAACGGCAGCTCGCGACCTACGATGCCGGCCGACGGCTCGCGCGCATCAGCACGCAGCTCGTCGCGTCGGCAGGACGGCTGCACCAGGCGATCGGCGTGCGGCGTCATCGCGCGGCCGCGCAGCTCGGCACGGTGGCGGCGCGCCTCGACGCCCTCAGCCCGCTCGCGGTGCTCGGCCGCGGATACGCCGTCGCCTGGAACGCCGACAAGACGCGCGTGCTGCGCGACGCAGCGTCGGTGTCGCCCGGCGACATCGTCCGCGTCACCTTGAGCCGCGGCGAGATTGAAGCTAAGGTGTCGAAGAACGAATGACCGACACTTCGATCAAGGACTTCGAAGCCGCGATCGCCGAGCTCGAAGGCATCGTGAAGAAGCTCGAGGAAGGCGACCTGCCGCTCGAGCACTCGATGCAGCTCTACGAGCGCGGCGTGCAGCTGTCGCGCTTCTGCCACGCACAGCTCGAGGAAGCCGAGCGGCGCATCGAGATCCTCAACGAGCGCGGCGAGCTGAAGGCCGCGCCCGGCTCTTTCGCCGATGAGTCGGAGCGCGGCTGATTGCCCCCGTGTCCGAGCCGCTCGCCCCATTTCTCGAACGCGTCCGCCGCCGCGTGGACGAGGCGCTCGATCGCTTCTTGCCGTCGGCGCCCGCGTGCCCCGAAATCGTCGCCGCGGCGATGCGCTACAGCGTGTTCGCCGGCGGCAAGCGGCTGCGCCCCGTCCTGACGCTGGCCGCGGCCGACGCGATCGATCGCAGCACCTTCGATCTGGCGCTGCCCGCCGCGTGCGCGATCGAGCTGATTCACACCTACTCCCTCATCCACGACGATCTCCCCGCCATGGACGACGACGACCTGCGCAGGGGGCGGCCGACGCTGCACGTCGTCTACGGCGACGGGATCGCGATCCTCGCCGGCGACGGCCTCCACGCGGAAGCGTTCACGCTCCTCGCGCGCGAGCCGTCCACCGACGATGCTGCGGTCGTGGCGCGAAAGATTGAGGTGATCCGGGTGATTGGCGAGGCGGCGGGGCCGATGGGCATGGTCGGCGGGCAGGCGATCGATCTGCAGGCCGCTGGACAGGTGCCGGGACATCCG
>QHWK01000342.1:6326-7332 GCA_003223775.1 Acidobacteriota bacterium | reverse complement strand
GAGCATCAGGATGTGTCTCATGACGCGAATGCTAAACCCTGGAGTCGACTCCAGGGTCAAGCGCGAGCTATCCTGCGGCATGGACCGCATGCTCACGATCGGCAGGCTCGCGGCGGCGAGCGGCGTCAGCGTCGACACGATCCGCTACTACGAGCGGATCCGGCTCCTGCCGAAAGCGCAGCGCACGCCGGCCGGCTATCGCATCTACCCGCCACCGGTCGTCAAGCGCCTCCACGTGATCCGCGGCGCGCAGCGGTTCGGCTTCTCGCTCGACGAGCTCGCGGCGTTCCTCCGCGTACGCGACGCCGGCGGCACGCCGTGCCGCGACGTGCGCGCCGCCGCGCAGCGGATCCTGGACGCCGTCGATCGCCAGATCCACGACCTTGCCGCCGCGCGCGCGCGGATGCGCAGGACGCTGCACGACTGGGACGCGGCGCTCGCCGCGACGCCGGCCGGCAGGCCCGCCCATCTCCTCGAACGCCTGGCGCCGCCGCGCGGCGCGAAGCCGCGCGCGGCGCGCCGTCTCACCACCGCTCGGCGGTGAACCGGCCCGCCAGGTCCGCGATGCGAAACGCGCCGCGGATACGGCGCCGCTCGCGGTCGAGACGTCCGCGGTAGACCACCGTTTCTTTCTCCCGGCCGGGCGCGAGCGCGATATCGAAGCGCCACTCGACGTCGCGGTCTCGCACGCGCCCCGTGATCGCCGCGCCTTCGGGCGCGCTCGGCGGACGGCACGTTCCAGACAATCCGCCGCCGCGCTCGGTGAACGCGCAGACGAGATCCGCGCGCCGTTCCGCGCGCGTCGCCGCGCTTGCGGCGTCGAACGTTCCGGCGACGAACCATTCGCCCGACACGTCCGCGCCCGCTCCGGACATCGATCCAACGAGCACACCGACGGCAAGCCACATTCTCATCATGACGCTCGCTCCTCTTCATCCGCGCCGCAGCGCGAACCACGAAGCTGATGTCAGTTACGCGAGGAACCGCGGCGGCGGCGCGCGGAAGA
>QHWK01000342.1:0-6163 GCA_003223775.1 Acidobacteriota bacterium | reverse complement strand
CGCGCATCCGCGCGAGGGCGGCATCCGACCAGTGCTTGCGCCCGAAGAAGTGCGCGGAGGTTGCCGACGATTTGCTGTCGTAACAATCGTCGCACGGCGCGTCGCGCGCGAAGCCCAGGCCCGCCTGGTGGCCGAGCTCGTGGGCGCCGGTGGCGCCGATGCCGCGGCCCAGGCCGTCGAGCATCTCGGCGCGCGTCCTGGTGCAGCGCGCGAGCGAGGCGCACGACGCCGCCGCGAGCTCCTCGTTCACGAGGACGTCGAAGCGGACGCTGCTCACGCGGGCGGCCGGATATGTGACGCCGGCGGCGCCGAAGAGCAGCATCGGACGGCCGTACGGCGTGTCCTCGACGCGGATGATGCGCGCCGATCCCCGTTCGATGCCTTCCTCGAACCGCACGGCGAATCCGTCGAACGCGCGGCGCAGGGTGTCGAGCGCCGTGCGCTCGACGATCGCCCGATCCTCCGCGCTCAGCGTCTCGCCCGCGACGCGCCAGGTATTGACGAACGCCACGCTGACCTCGAGAGGCGCGGCGCGCCCCGCGCACGCCGTCGACAGCGCGCAGGCCGCTACGACGACCGCGGCGCCGCCGCGGCGGCCGCGGCGACGAGCGAGTCTATGCATTGCTCGCGCGCGCCGCGGCGCACACCGTAAAGGAAGCGATCGGCGCGATTATCGACGCTACCTGTGCCATTGGCGGTGCGGCGCCGCGCGCGAAGCGGCGTTCTTCGGCGGGCGGCGCATTCGCACTGATCACTTGAGTGCGCGCCCGTGCAAAAGGGTCTGTTGGTTTCGCGGCGCGCTCCACGCACAATATAACCATGCGAACGACCGATGAAATTCGTGAACGTGTTCGCGCCGAATACCTCGAGATGCCTGGCCTGCAGCTGACGCTCGAGCAGGTCCAGCGACTCTGCGGCATCGATCGGCGAGTGTGCAGAACGGTCCTCGACAGCCTCGTCGCCGAGCTCTTTCTGTGCGTCAAGCCGAACGGCACCTACGGCCGCGCGTGGGATGGCCATCATCCACGACCCGCGCACGCCACGCTCAAGAACGCCGCGCACCGCAGGGCTTCATGATCTCCGCCGCGCGCGGCGCAGCGGCCGCCGCGGCACTTGCGTTGTGCGCCTTCGGATGCGGCAGCAACACGCCTGCGCCCACCGCGCCGACCACGACGACAACGACGACGCCCGCGCCGCCCGCGAACACCGCCGGGCTCGCCGGCGCGTGGAGCGGAACCGGCATGGATCCGCAGGGCCCCGAGCGTCTGTCGTGGATGCTCACCGTGTCAGGCAGCGCGATCTCCGGCACCGCCGCCCTCGCGCCGCTCAATGCCGCCGACGGGACGTGCGCGTCGTGCCATAAGTTCAAAGCCGGCACCGTCACCGGAACCGTGTCGGGATCCGCGATCGCGATGAAGTTCGTGTTTCCGGCCGGCGGCGACGGCGTGCCGACGCCGATGTGCACGATCATCTTCGAGGCCTCGGCGTCCGCTGTTGCCTCCGACCGCATCGAGGCGACCTACACGGGCGACGACACGTGCGAGGGGCCGATCGTCGGCGGCAACTTCGTCATGACGCGCAACTAGGAATTAGGAATTAGGAATTTGGAATTCGTGATCACGAATTCTTGATTGCGTAACGCCGGAGCGCGCGAAACGCGTCCAGCATCTCGGCGTACGAGAAGTTCGCGTTCCGGCCGCTCGGGTTCGGCAGCACGAACACGCGCGCGCCCTCGAGCGTTTCGGCCTGCAGCCCGAGGCGGATCTTTTCCCCCACCCGTTTGGCGAACACCGCGCGATAGAGCGTCACGCCGACCAGCGCGACGATCCGCGGCTTGACGCGGCGGATCTTGCGGCCGAGCGCGCGCGCGCCGGCGGCGTACTCCTCGAGGCGCAGCGTGTCGATGCCCGGCGTCGGCCGCGGCACGAGGTTCGTGATCCCGAAGCCCCACTCCGGCAGCCGCCGATCGTCGGCGTAGCCGATCGGCTCCGGCACGAGCCGCGCGTCGTACAGCAGCTTCCAGAACCGGTTCGAGTAGCCGGCGAAATGATGCCCGGTCAGCGACGAGCGGACCCCCGGGTTGATGCCGACGAAGAGGACGCGGACCGGCGTCCGGATGCAGTCGCCGAGCGGCGGTAGAATGACGGCCATGAACTGGCTGTTCAAAGAGGAGCCGTCGCACTACAGCTTCGACGCGCTCGTCAAGGATCGCCGCACGGTGTGGAGCGGCGTGAAGAATCCGCTCGCCCAGAAGCACCTGCGATCGGTCCGCAAAGGCGATCAGATCTTCTACTATCACACGGGCGACGAGAAATCGGTGGTTGGCGTCGCCAGGGCGCTCGACGACGCGTATCCCGATCCGGGCGACAAGACCGGCAAGGCGTCGGTCGTCGACGTCGCGCCGGTGAAGAAGCTGCCGCGGCCGGTGACGCTCGCCGCGATCAAGGCCGACAAGGCGTTCGCCGATTTTCCGCTCGTGCGGATCTCGCGGCTCTCGGTGATGCCCGTCAGCGACGCGGAGTGGAAGCGGATCGAGAAGATGGCCGGAGCCTGATCGCCGCCAGATACGTGTAGACGACCGGCGTCAGGTAGAGCGTGATCAACTGCGACACGAGCAGCCCGCCCAGCCCTCGTAGATCGCGTCGGCCGGCGTCTTGCCGTGCCGCCGCTCCGCCTCGAGCGCGAAGTCGATCTGCATGATCGCGTTCTTCTTGACGATGCCGACGAGCATCACGAGGCCGACGAACGAGTAGATGTTCAGCTCGTTGCCGAACAGGTACAGCGTGATGAGCGCGCCGAGGCCGGCCGACGGCAGCCCCGAGAGAATCGTGATCGGGTGCACGTAGCTCTCGTACAACATGCCGAGCACGATGTAGACGACGCCGATGGCGACGAAGAGCAGCAGGCTGAGATTCTGCATCGACTGCTGGAACGTCTTCGCCGATCCCTGGAAGGCGGTCGTGACGGTCGCCGGCAGCATCGCCGCCGCGGCGCGATTGACGCGATCGACCGCCGCGCCGAGCGACACGCCGGGCCTCAGGCCGAACGAGATCGACACCGCGGGCAGCTCGCCGACGTGGTTCACCGTCTGCGGCCCGACGCTCTCCTGCCGCTTCACGATCGACTCGAACGGCACGAGCGCGCCGCCCGACGTCTTGAACGCGAGCTTGTCGAGCGAGCCGGCGTCCTGCTGATATTGCGGGTCGAGCTCGAGGAGCACCTTGTACTGCGCGGCGCGCCCGTAGATCGTCGACGACCACTGCGGGCCGAAGCCGTCGTAGAGCGACGACTCGATCTCGCTCGCGTTCAGGCCGAGCGCGGCGGCGCGGTCGCGATCGATCACGAGGTTCACGCGCGGGCTCTGCATCTGCATGTCGTCGGAGACGTCCTGCACCACGGGCAGCTCCGCGATCGCCGCCTCGAGCCGCTTCGCCCAGGCGTAGAGGATCGTCGTGTCGGCGCTCTGCACGGTGAGGCTGTAGGAGCTGTTGCCCATGCGGCCGCCGATTTGAATCGCCGGCGGCAGGCTGACGAACGCGCGGAAGCCGGGGAAGCGCAAGAGCTGCGGCCGGATCTGCTGCGCGATCTCGGCGGCGCTCAGCGGACGGCTGCGCCGGGGCGCGAGCTGCAGGTTGAAGCGCGCCATGTTCATCGACCCGAAGCCGCCGCCGGTGCTCGCGAAGAACGAGTCGACGTACGGATTCGCGTTGATGATCGACGCGATGCGTCCGACGTTGCCGACCATCTCGTAGTACGACGTCCCCTGCGCCGCCTGCACCATCACGTTCAGCGAGTCGTTGTCCTGATCGGGGATGAACCCCTTCGGCACGATGCCGAACATCGCGACGGTCGCCGCGAGCACGCCCGCGAAGACCGCGAGCATCACCGGGCGGTGGCGCAGGACCACGCCGAGGCTCCACTCGTAGCCGCGGAACATCCGCGCGAACTGGCGCTCCATGAACCGCGCGAACCGCCCCTTCGCGTGGAGCCGGTCCGCGCGGATGAAGCGGCTGCACAGCGTCGGCGTCAGCGTGACCGAGACGACGCCCGAGATCAGGATGGCCGCCGTGATCGTGACCGCGAACTCGCGGAACAGGCGGCCGAGGATGCCGCTCATGAACAGGATCGGGATGAAGACCGCCGCGAGCGAGATCGTCATCGACAGGATCGTGAAGCCGATCTCCTCCGATCCCTTCAGCGCCGCCTCGAACGGCTGCTCGCCGTGCTCGATGTGGCGCACGATGTTCTCGAGCATCACGATCGCGTCGTCGACGACGAAGCCGATCGAGAGGATGAGCGCCATCATCGACAGGTTGTCGAGCGTGTAGCCGACGAGCGTCATCACCGAGAAGGTGCCGAGGATCGAGAACGGCAGCGCGAGCGCCGGGATGACGGTCGCGGATCCGCTGTGGAGGAAGGCGAAGATGACGGCGACGACGAGCGCGAGCGTCAGCGCCATCGTCCACTGGATGTCGGTGAACGCTTCGCGGATGTTGCGCGATCGGTCGCCGCGGATCGTCAGGTGCACCGACGGCGGCAGCTGGGACTGGAACGCCGGCAGCAGGCTGCGGACCGCGTCGGTCACCGCGATCGTGTTGCTGCCCGGCTGCTTCATCACCTGCAGGTTGATCGCGCGCCGCGCGCCGGCCTTCGTGTACAGCCACGACGCGTTCTTGTTGTCCTCCACGTTGTCGACGACGTGGGCGAGCTGATCGAGCCGCACCGGCGCGCCGTGGCGGAAGGCGACCACCACCGGCTTGAACGCGTCGGCGTCCATCAGCTGCCCGCCCGCCTGGATGTTGTAGGTCGCGTCCTCACCGAACAGCTGGCCCGTCGGGAGGTTGACGTTCCAGTTCTGGAGCGCCTGGTTCACCTCGTTGATGCCGATGCTCTCGGCGTGCAGCTTGTTCGGATCCACCTGCACGCGGACGGCGTATTTCTGCGCGCCCTGCACCTGCACCTGCGAGACGCCCCCAATCATCGAGATCCGCGGCGCGATCATCGTCTCGGCGTAGTCGTCGAGCACGTACATCGGCACGACGTCCGAGGTGAGGCCGAGGAACATGATCGGTTGATCGGCGGGATTGAACTTGCGGAACGACGGCGGCGCGGGCATGCCGGCCGGCAAGAGCGGCATCACCGCGGAGATTGCGGTCTCGACGTCGACCGCGGCGCTGTCGATGTCGCGCCCCAGATCGAACTGCAGCGTGACGTTCGAGCTGCCCGTCGACGAGGACGACGTCATCTCGTCGATGCCGGCGATCGTCGTGAACTGCCGCTCGAGCGGGCTCGCGACCGCGGAGCCCATCGTGCCGGGATCCGCGCCGGGCAGCCCGGCGCCGACGTTCAGCGTGGGGAAATCGACGTTCGGGAGATCGCTCACCGGCAGCGCGCGGTACGAAAGGAGGCCGAAGACGCCGACGCCGAACATGATGAGGCTCGTCGCGATCGGGCGTCGAATGAAAGGCGCCGAGACGTTCATCACGCCAGCGTAACGTCGCCGCACGGCGCGCGGCGTAGTGTTGCCGCAAGCAATGGAGAAGGAAATCGACAATGTCACGGCGCAAAGACACGCGCCGACAACCGCGTGCAACTCGTCATCGCTTTGTCACGCGCGCGTCACCGCCCCGTCATGCTCAAGCAGGTCTGACTGGAGGTGATGCCAGCGCCAGAGGAGGACGTCATGCGGGTATTCCTGATCGGTGCAGCGTGTGTGGTGTCGTGTGCGGGGCCGGCGTTCGCGCAGGGCCAGCGCGCGTACGTGAACGTGGGGGGCGGCGTCGCGACGAGCGCCGACGCGACGTCGGGCGACGTGCTCGGCGGCGCCGGCGTCGCGCGCCTGACGCCCGCGGCGGCGTTCATCTACTCGAGCGGCACGCTTCAGGGGACGACGCCCGCGCTCGGCGACGACGTCACCGCGCAGCTCGTGTCGCTCGGCGCCTTCACGCAGCCGGCGCCGACCAACGCCTTCATGTTCACGATCGGCGGCGGCGTGCAGATGCCGATCGCGCCGCGCGTCAGCGTCGACGTCGGGTACCGCGTGTCGCGCATCGAAGCCGACACGCCCATCAACGCGCACAGCGTCGTCGCGGGGATCGGGTATCGGTTCTGAACGGTCGGGCGGGTCGGGCAGGCCTGGCGGGTCGGGCAAGCCTGGCGGGTC
>QHWK01000341.1 GCA_003223775.1 Acidobacteriota bacterium | reverse complement strand
TATCGATCCGACGATGCCGCCAAACCCGAGCTCACGGAGCGGCTTTGCCTGCACGAACAGCAGACTCGCGAAGCCGAGCGAGGCGCACACCATCGACCAGAACGACGGCGGCAGCGTCATCCGCCAGGCCGCCGCGGCCAACGAGTCTCTCTGGCGTCGGCCGTGGTGCGCGAGCGTCTCCCAGTTGAACGTCATGTACACGAGGTGCGACAACGCAATCACGAACACGATGATCCCGAGGTTCGCTGTGAGGACGCCGACCTTCTTGCCCGCGAGCGCTTGAATCAGCAGCGTCGCAAATACGGCCGTCGTGCACGTCGCGAGCATGCCGATCACCAACCGCGCCGATCCGAAGACCCACCACATCGCGACGCCAAAGAGCGCGATGGCGGTGAGCCCGAAGTACTGGGTGTCATGCCCGATACTGCGACGAATCATTTCAACGACGTACGGCGCGCCGGCGATGCGGATGCGGAAGTCCTCGCGATCGAGTTCCTGGACGGCGGACTCGATGCGCCGAATGAGCGGTCCGGGGTTGTTGGCTTGCGTCAGGACGATGATGTTGCTCGAACGACGGTTGTCTGCAATGAGCAGGCGGCTCCAGAACGGACTCTTGTCCGCGTCCTCGAAGTCCTTGGGGCCATCGGCCAGACTTCGCACGCCGGTTACCGCCGGCATCGAGGCAATCCGTTCCGTAAGCCGTCCGAGTCGCGCGATGTATGCCTCCGACGAGATGTCCGGCGCGGATACGCTGAGAATCAGCTGGCTGCCGGATGGAAACCGCCGATCGATGGCGTTCGATTCCTGCAGTTGCGGATCATCGGATGCAAAAAAGAAGTTCTGATCGACCTGCGGCGTCAGATCCACGAGCGTCCAGACGCCGATCACCAGCGCAACGGTGATGACCAGCATCAGCCAGTGCAGCGGGACGGCCGGACGTGCTGTCATGACGCAGGTTCTAAGAGCTCGATCCGGTTCCCGTCAGGATCGCCGTGTCCTCTGCGATGTTTCGTTTTTCTGCCGACGGCGCTGCAGGATGCGCTTCGCGCGTTCGAGCTCGCGACGACGAGTCGCCGAGAGTCCTTTCCCGCCTCGATTGATGAAGTACTGAACCATGCGGATGGCGGAACCCAGACCTTTGGGCGAGACATTCTTCCGTGCCATCGTCCGCGCAATCGTGGATGCCGAACCCATAAAGGTCCGCCGCGGCGGATGGGTCGAGTCGGTCTTCACCTCTCGAACCCATCGTCGCTTCGATCGTTTCTTAGGCACTTGACGCGACGCCTGCTATCGACGTTGACTGGCCGCCGGATCAATCAGCGCGAGGCCTGACGCCGCGTCGAAGCGACGGTACAGATGCCGAGGCGTTTCGATGATCACGATTTCCAGTGTCGGCCGTGTGCGTCCCTCGATCAGATGACCGCCATGCGCCGTCGCATCCGCCTTTCCCAGCACGGCATGTGCATGGACTTTCGGCTTGTGATCTTCGGTGGTGATGTCTCCCGCGAGCGACAGCACTTCGACCTGTTCGTCGATCGCGACGTGCCGATACTCCTTCGCTGTCCAGTCGAAATACGCCACGACCGCTTTGGAGAACGCACCGATCGCCGTGAAATGGCTGGCACGCAGCTGCTGCTCGGTGGCAAACGCGGTCAAGCTCGCCATCGCTTCATCGCCGGTGCCGAGCACCAGGGCGAATGTCCGCAACCCGTCGCGTTCGTCGAGCAAGGAGGCGTTCATGTCGTCACGTCGGGCCGTCACCTGCAATTCTCCCGCGGAACTCACGGCGCAGGAAGAATGGCTCGCATGAAGCTGTTCAATAGCGAACTGGGGCGGAAGATGCAGAGCTTGTCCGCGAGCAGGCCAGCACGTGGCCGAGCTGGACAAGGAAATCAACTGCACGGACAGTCTCGCGGACAAGACGTGGGAAGATCCTAACCATGCCAGACGTCGTGATCACGCTGAATCGCTCGGATATCGGCGCAGCAATCGATGACGCGCTCGAGGCGATTGCCCTCGAGCCGCTCGTCACCGGCAAACGTGTCGCGGTGAAACCGAACGACACGTGGGCATCCGAAGACGACAAGACCGGCATCACGCAGCCCGATACCCTTCGCGCCGTACTTCGACGCATCAAGCGGTTCGAGCCGCGCGAGCTGATCGTGACTGGCGGCGCCGGCGCCGCGGAGACCGACGCGGTGTTTCGCGTCGGCGGACTGATGGACGTCGTCGACGAGGCCGGCGCAACGTTCGTGGACCACAATCGCCCGCCGTTCGTGTCGGTCGATCTGAAGTACGCACCGAGCCGCGACGTCAAGGGTCCGCAGCAGACGGTGATGGTCAATCCGCGTGTGCTCGAGTACGAGACGCTCATCGCGCTGAATCAGTTGAAGCTCCATGAGACCGCCACGGTGACGCTCGCGCTGAAGAACATCGCGATGTCGTATCCCGCTGCCGATTACTATGGACATCCGCGATCGACACGCAAGCATGACAACCGCTTCTTCGACGACATGCATTCTTTCATCGCGGCGATGGCGAAGCGATTTCCGATCGATCTCGCGATCACCGTCGGCCATCCGGCGATGATTGCCACAGGTCCGCTCGGCGGCCATGCTGTCGAGACCGGACTCGTGATTGCGAGCACCGATCCGCTCGCCGCCGACGTCGTCGGCGCGCGGATCCTCGGCTTCAAGCCGCAGGCCGTCCGACATCTGTGGGAGGCGAGCCGGCTCGGCATCGGCGAAGCGGACGAAGATCGCATGCGCTTCCCTCGCCTCTCGCTGCGCGATGCGATCGAGGCCTTCACACTCGTGGCGTACGGCGAGCGGCTCACGTTCGAACACGAATGATCGCGGTGGCGCTACCTGCTCCGTCCGAGCCAGACTTACATCGGCACGGCGCCGGCCAGGCCGCCCGTCAAGCCGCCGAGCAAACCGGTGACCACGCCGAGAAGCGAGTTCAACAGGTTCACGACTCCCACGACGTTGTTGACGGTACTGAGGATCGCACACACGAGATTCCCCAGCGCTCCGCCGGTGTCCCCATTGATGTCGATCGTCACCGGCGTCGTGGTCACGGCGACGCCGAGGAGATTGAGATTGACGGCGCCCAAATCCAGGTGAAGCACACCGCACGTCGACGCCTGGACGAAGATCACGCGAGCACCGGAGTCCGGCACTGACAGGGAGGACGGGTGAATGCGCCCGCTCTCCGTGCGCGCGACGGGGCCGTTGCTCACCTGCACCGGGAACGCGACCGGCAGCATAAGGGATGTGCCGATCGTCCCCGCTGGACCGGACACGGTTCCGCTGACGGCACCGATTGCGAAGATGTGACCGTCC
>QHWK01000340.1 GCA_003223775.1 Acidobacteriota bacterium | reverse complement strand
GACGCCGGCGTTCACGCTCGTCGTCGTCGTGACGCTCGCGCTCGGGATCGGCGCCAACACGGCCATCTTCTCGCTGACCGATCAGGTGCTGCTCCGCCTGCTGCCGGTGAAAGCGCCGGAGCGGCTCGTCGTCCTCGACGGCCCCGGCGCGTTTCAGGGACGCACGTTCAACAACGGCACCTTCTCGTACCCGATGTATCGCGATTTCCGCGATCGCAGCACCGTGTTCGACGGCGTGCTCGCGCGGTTCCCCGCGCCGCTCACGGTGATGGCCGACGGCCAGGCCGAGCGCGTCAGCGGCGAGCTCGTCAGCGGCAACTACTTCGACGTGCTCGGCGTGCGCGCGTACATCGGCAGAACCTTCACGCCGGACGACGACCGCACGCCGGGCGGCCATCCGGTCGCGATGCTCAGCCATCACTATTGGACGCGGCGCTTCGGCGCCGATCCGGGCGTGCTGAACCGGACCGTGACGCTCAACGGGCTGCCGATGACGATCGTCGGCGTCACGCCGCCCGGCTTCTACGGCATCGTGATCGGCGAGAACCCGGACGTGATGGTGCCGGTCGCGATGAAAGCGCAGATGACGCCGACGTGGGACGACCTGCAGAACCGCAAGAGCCGCTGGCTGACGATCATGGCGCGGCTGAAGGACGTCGTCTCGCGCGAGCAGGCCGAAGCGGCGATGAACGTCCTCTACCGCCAGATCAACGAGCAGGAGCTCGAGGAGATTCAGAATCCGTCGGCGAGCTTCCGGCAGCGGTTCGTCGCCAAGCATCTGTTCCTCAACGCGGGGCAGAAGGGCCGATCGGATCTGCGCAACGACTTCTCGACGCCGATCCTCGTCCTGATGGGGATGGTCGGCCTCGTGCTGCTGATCGCGTGCGCGAACGTCGCGAACCTGCTGCTCGCGCGCGGCGCCGCGCGGCACAAGGACGTCGCAATCCGCCTCGCGCTCGGCGCGAGCCGCGGCGCGATCGTGCGCCAGCGTTTGGTCGAGAGTGTGCTCCTCTCTGCAGTCGGCGCCGCGCTCGGCCTTCTCCTCGCATGGTGGACCTCGTCGCTCCTGCTGCGGACGCTGCCGTTCGACGAGGCGGCGCGCACGTTGTCGGCCGCGCCCGACGCGCGCGTGATCGTGTTCGCGGTCGCGGCGTCGCTCGCCACGGCGCTGCTCTTCGGCCTCGCGCCGGCGCTGCAGTCGACGCGGCCCGCGCTCACCTCGACGCTGAAGGACGAATCGGGCAGCGTGGTCGGCGGCACCGGCCACGCGCGCGTCCGCAAGGGGCTCGTCGTCGCGCAGGTGTGCCTGTCGGTGCTGCTCTTGGCCGGCGCGGCGCTCTTCGCCCGCAGCCTCTACAACCTGCGCACGCTCAATCCCGGCTTCCAGGCCGATCAGCTGCTGTCGTTCTCGCTCAATCCGTCGCTCAACGGCTATCCGCGCGCGCGATCGCTGACGATCTTTCAGCGGCTCGAGGAGGAGATCGCGAAGCTGCCCGACGTCCGGTCGGCGACCGCGGCGGTCATCTCGCTGATGACCAACAGCGACTGGAGCAGCACCGTGAAAGTGGAGGGCTACCAGCCGAAGGAAGGCGAGGACATGAACCCGAACGTCAACGGCGTCGGCCCCGGGTACTTTTCGACCATGGGCCAGCCCCTCGTCGGCGGCCGCGAGTTCACCGTGAAGGACGCCGACGGCGCGCCGAAGGTCGCGATCATCAACGAGACGATGGCGAAGTACTTCTTCGGCGGTCAGAACGCGGTGGGCCATCGCATCGGCTGGGGGCGCGGGAAGGCGATCGACATCGAGATCGTCGGCGTCGTGAAGGACTCGCGCGCCTCGTCGATGCGCCGCGCGGTCCCGCGGTTCGTCTACATCCCGTACATGCAGGATGAAGAGATCGGGCCGATGACGTTCTACGTCCGCGCGCGCGCCGACGCCGCGCACATCGGCGCGTCGGTGCGCGAGGCGGCGCAGCGCGTCGATCCGAACCTGCCGATCTACGAGATGAAGACGATGACGACGGTGATCGACGAATCGCTGTACATCGAGCGGATGGTGGCGGCGCTGTCCATCGCCTTCGGGGCGCTGGCGACGCTGCTCGCCGCGATCGGCCTCTACGGCGTGATGTCCTACTCGGTGACGCGGCGCACGCGCGAGATCGGCATCCGCATGGCCCTCGGCGCGGAGCGCACGTCGGTGATGTGGCTCGTGCTGAAGGAAGTGGCGCTGATGATCGGCATCGGTCTTGCCGTCGGCGTGCCGCTCGCCACGGCGCTCAGCCGCGTCGTCGAATCGCAGCTCTTCGAGCTCTCGGCGCG
>QHWK01000339.1 GCA_003223775.1 Acidobacteriota bacterium | reverse complement strand
CTGCCGATCGACGAGCTCGCGCGGCGCTTCTCGCTCGAGCACGTCGGCCACAGCGCCGGCGTCTTCGACGAAGAGAAGCTCGCGTGGGTGAACCGGCGCTATCTGAAAGCCGCCGATCCGCGGCGTCTCGCGGAGCTGTCGGTGCCGTATTTCGTGCAGGAGGGCGTCGCGATGGCCCCCGACGATCGCGGCCTGGAATTCCTGGCGTCGGCGATGGCGATGGCGAGCGCGTCCGTCGATCGGCTGAAACAGGTGCCGGCGCGGCTCGCGTTCCTGTTCGACTACGATGCGAACGCCGCGCTGGCAAATCCCGGGACGATGGCGGAGATGAGTGCCGAGGGTCCGCGAAGCGTGGCGGCCGCGCTGGCCGACGAGCTCGCCGCGGCGCCGCGTCTCGACCGCGAACTTTTTCGCGACGTCGCGAACCGTGTGAAGGGCCGGACGAGTCAAAAAGGTAAAGCCCTCTTCCATCCGATCCGCGTCGTGCTCACGGGCCGCGCCGACGGCCCGGAGCTCGATCTCGCCGTGCCGGCGATCGATCGCGGCGCGGAGCTGCCGGGCGGCGCCGGGATGCCGGCGATCGTCGGGAATCGGGAGCGCGCGGCGGCGTTCGTGCGCGCGCTCGAACGGATTCCGAATCCCGAATCGCGAATCCCGTGAGGATCTACGGCATCAATCCGGTGCTGGAGGCGCTGCGCGCGAAGCGCGTGACGGCGGTTCGCGTCTCGCCGCGGGGCGACGAGCGGCTCGCGGCGATTCTGCGGCTGGCCGAGCAGCACGGCATCCCGGTGCGGCGGGCGAATGGGCACGAGCTGGACCGGTTCGCCAAGGGCGGCGTGCATCAGGGCGTCGTCGCCGACGTGCAGGATCCGACGAGCTACTCAGTCGAGGATCTCGTCGCGGGCGCCGAGGGCGCGGCGCTGCTCGTCGTCTTCGACGCGATCGAGGATCCGCACAACGTCGGGGCGATTCTCCGCACGGCCGACGCCGCGGGCTGCCACGGCGTCGTGCGGCAGTCGCGGCATGCGGCGCGGCTCGACGGCGCCGCGGCGAAGGCGTCGGCGGGCGCCGTCTCGCACGTGAAGGTGGCGGAGGTGGTGAACATCGCGCGCGCGCTCGAGGCGTTGAAGGGCGTGGGTGTCTGGACCGTCGGCCTCGCCGGCGACGCGTCGGCGCGGTACGACGAGATCGATTTCACGCTGCCGACGGCGATCGTGGTCGGCGCGGAAGGAACGGGTCTGCGGCGGCTGGTGCGCGAGCGCTGCGATAGGCTGGCGTCGATTCCGATGCAGGGCCACGTTCAGAGCTTGAACGTGTCGGTGGCGGCGGCTATCGCGCTGTTCGAGGCGGTCCGGCAGCGCCGTGCAAAGCGTGTAGAATAAAAGGTTGCGGTCAGTGGGCCGCATCCGAAATCGAGCACCAGCTCGTCCGTAGCCTTGACGTATAGCGTAGAGCCGACTCGCCTTGCAGCGGTGGCACAGGACGTGCTAAAGTTCACCTTTTGTCTGGCTGGCGTAGCTCAGTCCGGTAGAGCAGCTGATTTGTAATCAGCCGGTCGGGGGTTCAAATCCCTTCGCCAGCTCCATCGACCGAGTGCATCCGGTCCGATAGGTAAGACCTGAAAACACGGTTTCCAAACACACAGACGACTGGCGAGGTAGCGAAGCGGTCAAACGCAGCAGACTGTAAATCTGTCGCCCTAGCGGCTTCGAAGGTTCGAGTCCTTCCCTCGCCACCAACCTCCGCTCGCGTGCGCTGCGAGTGAGCTACGGCTGGCGAGGCAGCGAAGTGAGCGAGCCCGTAGGCGGGAGTAACTCAGTGGTAGAGTCACAGCCTTCCAAGCTGTTGGTCGCGGGTTCGATCCCCGTCTCCCGCTCCACGCCACAATGCGGATTGCGGACTGCGGATTGCGGATTGATTGCGGATGGCGGATTGATTGTGGATTGTGGATTGCGGCGGAGCAATCCGAAATTCAATCCGCAATCCGCAATCCGCAATCCGCATTGGGAAAGCCGATGTAGCTCAGTTGGCAGAGCGCGTCCTTGGTAAGGACGAGGTCACCAGTTCAATCCTGGTCATCGGCTCCAGAGCTCGATTCAACAACGCGCGAGGATCTAGAGAATGGCTAAAGAGAAATTCGATCGCAGCAAACCGCACGTCAACGTCGGCACCATCGGCCACATCGACCACGGCAAGACGACGCTCACTGCCGCGCTCACGAAGGTCGCGGCCGACAAAGGATGGGCGAAGTTCATCCCGTACGACGAGGTCGCGAAGGCGTCCGAGTCGCAGGGACGGCGCGATGACACGAAGATTCTCACCATCGCGACCTCGCACGTCGAGTACTCGAGCGCCAAGCGGCACTATGCGCACGTCGACTGCCCGGGTCACGCCGACTACATCAAGAACATGATCACCGGCGCCGCGCAGATGGACGGCGCCATTCTCGTCGTCAGCGCCGTGGACGGCCCGATGCCGCAGACGCGCGAGCACGTCCTGCTCGCCAGCCAGGTGAACGTGCAGTACCTCGTCGTCGCGCTGAACAAGGTGGACGCGATCGACGATCCCGAGCTGCTCGATCTCGTCGAGCTCGAGGTGCGCGAGCTGCTCAAGCACTACAAGTTCCCCGGCGACGACATCCCGGTGGTGCGTCTGTCGGCGCTCAAGGCGCTGCAGGGC
>QHWK01000338.1 GCA_003223775.1 Acidobacteriota bacterium | reverse complement strand
ATGAGGTAGTGATTGCCGCCCTTGTTGATCCACACGCGCACGTAGTCGCCGCCCTTCAGGGTTTCGACCTTCGATGAGTTCGGCCGCGGCGGCGTGTCCTTCTGCACCTTCGAGATGTCGGACTGCGGGACGATGGTGACGACTTCGCGGCCGGCCACCTTGCCGCCTTTCATGAACTCGGCCCAGCGCTCGAGCGACTTGGTTTGCCCTTTGGCTTCCTGCGACGCGGTCTCCGTCGTGAGCCGCACCTGATAGGTGCCCGCCGGCAGCGGCTTGCCGTCGGCTTTCACGCCTTTTGGAATCCGCACGACTCCGAGCGCGAGCTGTCCGTCGGGCGCCGACGGCGACGCTTCGGTGGGCGGCTGGGTCTTCGGTTCGGTGTGGCCGGCGGCCTGAGTGGTGGCCGACCCCTTGCGCGCCGGTTTCGCCGCGCCCTGTGATCCGCTGGCTTGTGCGTAAGCGCCCGCGCCGAGCGCGGCGACGATGGCGCCCACGAGTAGGAATCGCGTCATGCTAGCCTCCAGTAAACGCCTGTACGGCCCGCCTTCGACCAATTATACAGACGTCAGCCGCGCGGTGGCGCGACGGCTGAGGTTAGCGCCGCGCGATCACGATGTCGCCGCTGAAGGTGCGCAGCGTGAGCGTCGCGCTGCCGTCGCCGAACGTGCCGCGCATCGATCGGCTGCTCACGCCGCGGCGGCGGCCGTCGCGATCGCTGCTGCTGCTGGCGCTGGCGCTGCCGCCAATGGTGAGCGGGATGTCCGAGCGGATGCTGCCGCTGAAGGTGTTCGCCGTCAGCTCGAAGCCGGCCGGGTTCGCGAGCACGAAGCGAACGGTGCCGGAGTGCACGTTGACGTCGTAGACGCCGCCGCGCGCGAGGCTGCCCGTGTACTCGAAGCCGCCGCTCACCGACTTCGCGCTCAGGCGCTCGCAGCTGACATCGGTGAGCATGACGTCGCCGCTCACCGATCCGAGATCGAGGCCGCGCGCCTTGACGTTGCGCGCGTGCACCGTGCCGCTGACGCTGCCAATCGACAGGTTGCCGTCGGTCGTGATGCCTTCGAGCGTGACGTCGCCGGAGATCGTCTTCGCCGCTTCGACGTTCGGCGTGCCGCTCGTGACGACGTCGCCGCTGACGCTCTCGGCGCGCACCGCGCCGCGAATGCCGGTCGCCTTCACGTTGCCCGAGATCGATTTCAGCTCGACCGCCGCGCCCGCCGGGACGACGACGGTATAGTCGACCGACACGTTGTTGTCGCGGTTGCCGCGGTACTGCTCGTACTCCGTGCGGACGTCCACGCGCCCGGGCCGCTCGTCGACGACGATGCGGACGTCGGCGAGGCGGCTCTGATCGCCGCGCGCGCGCTTGGTCGCCTCGATTGACACCTCGTCGCCCGATCCCCCCGTCACGACGATATCGCCCGAGATGTTCTGGATGCTGACGCGGCCGTCGCGTCCGAGCTTCACCTTCCGCGTGAAGCGATCGGTCTGCTCCGGACGGCGGTCGCGTCCCTGATACGCGCCCGCGTGCGCCGGCCGCACCATCTCGCGGATCGCGAACCGGTGCGGCGCGTCCTGCGCCATTGCCTCGACGGCGCCGGCCGCGAGCCCGGCCGTCACCAACGCTACTGTGAGTCGCATGTCAATCGCCCTTTTGCTTGAGTCCCGAGACGATCTGCGCCGCGCCTGCCTCGTTCCCTTTGCGCATCTCGTTGATGAGGGCCACCGTGTCCTGCAGCAGCCCGATCTTCGTCTTGAAGTTCTCGATGAGACTCTGCTGCGCCGGCTCGCTCGCCGGCTGCGCGCGCACCGCCGCGCGGCTCTCGCCGATCGCCTGATCGATCACCGCGAGATTTTTCTGCAGCGTCGCCGCCGTCCGCGGATCGAGCGAGCTCTGCTCGGCGTTCGCGATCTGCTCGAGCCCCTTGATCGCGTTCTCGTAGTGCGCCTCCGCCTGGCGCAGCTCGGCCTCGACGGCCTGCGCCGCCGCCGCGGCCGACGCCTGTTCCGTCGCGTCGGCGCGCGCCGCGGCCGCCGACTGCCGGCGCTCGGCCGGCACGTAGCGCAGGCCGACCATCGTCGCGACGACGATCGCCGCCGCCGCCGCGAGCCACGTGACGATCGCGGCGCGCGACATCCGCGCGCCCGAAGCTGCGCCCCCTTGCGGTGCCGGCGCCGGGCGGCGATCGCCGTCGAGCGCGATCGCGCGCTCGATGCGCGACCACGCGCGCGCCGGCGGCTCGCGGTCGTCGAGCGCCGACGCCGCGCGCAGGATCTCGCGCAGGTCGTCGACCGTCTGGCGGCACGACGCGCATGACGTGAGGTGCCGCTCGAGGTCGGCGGCCTCGGCCGCGGTCGACGTGCCGTCGACGTACGCGTTCAGCGCGTCTTCGTTCGGATGCATGTCACTTCCCGCGGAGGAAGCCGCGCAGCTTCATCCGCGCCTTGAACACCTGCGACTTCGACGTCCCTTCCGCGATGCCGAGCAGCTCGCCCACTTCCTTGTGGCCGAAGCCTTCCACGTCGTGCAGCACGAACGCCTCGCGGCACCCCTCGGGCAGCCGCTCGATCGCCCGCTCGAGATCGAGCTTCACGATCGGCGTCTCGCGCCGCGCCGAGGGCTCCACCGAGCTCTCCGCGTCCAGCGTGTCGGTGATCCTGCTCATCTTCGCCTGCCGGCTGCGCACGTAATCGAGGCAGTGGTTGAGCGCCAGACGATACAGCCACGTGCCGATCGAGGAATCGCCCTTGAAGCTGCCAAGCTTCCGGTGCGCCTGCAGGAAAATCTCCTGCAGGAGATCCTCGCCGTCCTCCGGCGAGCCGCCCATCCGGCAGGCCAGCGTGTAAATCCGCGCCGCGTGCTGCCTGTAGAGCGTCTCGAACGCAGCCGCGTCGCCGGCCTGGCACCGGGCGACGAGATCCAGATCCGCCCCCTCGTTCGATCCTTTAGACGGGAAAGGGCTTGGGAGGCGTTGCTTGGCGGCGGCCACGGTAGCAGATACGAGCCAGACAGGGAAAAAAGTTCAGCCGCGCGGCTTCCAGCCGACGCGCTCCAGCTCGCGCACCCGGCCCCCCGAGACGACGACGCCCTCGGCCACGAGGAGCGATCGCTTCAGCGCTTCGCTCCCGCCGTAGCCGCCGAGGCGGCCCCCGGCCGCGATCACGCGGTGGCAGGGCACGTCGGGCCGCCGGCAGCCGCGCATCACGTTGCCGACGGCGCGCGCCGCGCGCGGCCGGCCCGCGAGCGCCGCGATTTCGCCGTAGGTGGCGACGCGCCCCGGCGGGATGCGCCGGACCACCCACAGCACGCGCTGCGAAAACGGATCGGACGCTCCTGCGGCTCGCTTTCTCGATCGCGTGCGCACAATGGGTAAGAGGCTCTGCTCTACTGGATGCAGGCCAACACGCGGCCTTCGGTCT
>QHWK01000337.1 GCA_003223775.1 Acidobacteriota bacterium | reverse complement strand
GGATCTTGCCGCCGCAGGAGTCGGCGAATGCCGGGCCGGGTGGTCATCGAGCGGGCGCGCGCTCAGGATCTGCGGCTCGGCAAAGGCGGCGGCCGGCGCCTTCGCGAGCCACGCGCGCAGCCGGCGGCGATCCGCTCTTCGCCCCACGTGCGATTCGCGGCGGCCATTTCCGCGATGAACGCCAGTTGCTTTCTGAAGGCGGTAGTGGCGGATTCAGTGCCGATTTAGTGCCGTTTCGATTTATTGCGGAGCACACCGGATCAATCGGCTTTCACCCGCGTAAATGATGAAGCGAACGCCGCGCAGGAACCCGACGAGCGTCAGACCATAGTCCCGCGCAAGCTGCACGGCAAGGCTCGACGGCGCGGAGACGGAGGCGACAATCGGCACGCCGGCGACGAGCGCCTTCTGAACGATCTCGAATCCGCCGCGCCCGCTCACCATCAAGATGCGCTCGGACAGCGGCAACCCGCATGCGAGCACGGCATGGCCGATCACTTTGTCGACCGCGTTGTGCCGGCCGATGTCCTCACGGATCGCCACCAGCACGCCGTCTTGATCGAACAGCGCCGCGGCGTGCAGTCCGCCCGTGCGGCCGAAGATCCGCTGGTTCGAGCGGAGGGCATCGGGTAAACCGATCAGCATGTCCGGATCGACCGCGAAGCAATCACTGGGGCGCTCGATGTTCCGGGCGCGGACGCGATCGATGGACGCCTTGCCGCAGATGCCGCAGCTCGAGCTCGCAACGAAGTGCCGATCGAGGCGGTGCTGATCCAGCTGTTCGCCCGTGGCCAGGGTGACGTCCACGAGGTTCCCACTTGGCTCGCCGTCGGGGCCGAGCGCGAAAGCGATGCGAGCGATCTGCTCGCGCTGCGTGATGACGCCCTCGGTGATCAGGAATCCGGCCGCCAGTTCGAAGTCGTCACCAGGCGTCCGCATCGTCACGCTGATGGGCTCGCCGTTGACGCGGATTTCAAGAGGCTCCTCGGCAGCGAGCTCGTCGAGCACGCGCCGCTGCCGTCCCGAGTCCCACTCGAATACCTCCGTCGGCCGCGCGGACTGCGGCATATGACGCACGTCGCACCCTCACGTCCTCGTCGCGGCGGCGCCCGGATGCCGACTCCGAAGCATCAGTAACCCCGCATCAGAAGTAAAAGAGCTGCAGCTGAATCGTGAACTCGTTCTGATTGGTCGATCCGGTCGGGCTGATGCGCGAGTAGGCCGCCTTGATGTTGGCGTTGTGGGCGGCCCACCAGTAGTTCAACCCGATCGACGAGTGGTTTTCGTCGCCTTTGGTGGTATCGACCACGTTTTTGTTGCTGAATTGGAGCACCGGCGTGAGCTTCAGCGCCGGAATCAGGTAGCCGACTTCGAGGAGGTAGTCGTTCTGGTTCGGCAGCGACGCGAACGTGATGTCACCGTCGAAGTGGTTGTAATCGAGTTGGCCCGTGAACGCTCCTGGCCCGGCCGGCATGTCGACGAAAACGTCTGCGTCGTACCCGCGATAATGCTGCTGCGCGTCGATCGCACCGCCGATCGCGACGAACTTCTTCTTGCCGATCGATGTTCCACTGTAGAAGAACCCGGTGTCGGTGTCGAAAACGTTGTATTGGATGCGCCCCACATATCGGAACGAATTGTGGGAGCGCGTATCGCGCACGCCTTGAAAGGCGCCGACGCGATATTCGAGGTGATCCGCGAGAAAGTAGCCCCTGGCCTGAAATCCCGCGTCGCGTCCGGTGGACGACTGTGTGGCGGTGCTCTGGCTGAACGTGTAAGCGCCGTAGTCGATCGGCAGCAGCGTCGCAGCGCTCTGCAGGCTGTTGTGTGAGAACGGCACGAACATCAGCCCGGCGTCGATCGCGAATGCCTGGCTCGCTTTGAACTCGCCGTACGCGTCCTGGATGATGGTCCCGGGCTGAATGTTCTTGGCCGCTGGAGGCACGGTCTTGCCCAGATTCGGCGTGTCGGTCTCGACGAAGAACGTGACGTTCTTCGCGACCTGACCGCCGAGCATCACGCGAACGCGCCGGATGAACAGGTTGTCGGTGTTCGCATCCGCCGTGGGATCGCCGATCGTATCGCCTTGAAATTGTCCCAGAATCCCGAGCTTGATGTTCACGTCGTCGCTGGCCCAGATTTCCACTTGCGCCAGCGCCGCCGTGGCGCTCGCGGCCCATAACAGCGGTACGAGCACCAGCGGGCGGACGAATCGTTGTCTCATGGTCGTGGTTGCTCCTCCTTGCCAGGCGGCTGCCCGGCTTGACGTTGAACCGCCGCCTCGTAATCGGCTCGAGCATCGCGACCGGACGCGCGGCGGTACCACGCGGGATGGTGCGTCCATGCCCAGCGCTTCTCCACCGTGCCGCGCGTCATCGAATGGAGCGTGCCGGGCACGGCGGCCGTCCCTTCGTAAATGTGGACGATGAATCCAACGAGCATTACCAAGGCGGCGACGTCGTGCAGCACGTACCCGACGTACACCGTCGGGCGGCCGAACGTTTTCGGGAAGCACATCGGGATGCCCGAGATCAGGAAGACGACCGCGCTGCCGACGATGGCCCAGAAATAGATCTTCTGGCCGGCATTGAAAAAGTCGACGTACTCCGGTTCGCGTTTCTCCGTGTTCGCGACGTAATCTCGCACACGACGCAACCATCGCCTGTCATCGCCCGTCCATGACATCGGCTGCAACCAGTTCAGAGTCTGGAACGCGAAACACACGACGAATCCCAGACTGAACCACGGGTGCAACAGCCGCGTCGTCGGCCCGCCCCCGAAGATCGGCGTCAACCCCCGGTACAGCCACGGCGTGTAGACGGCGAATCCCGACAACAGCGCGAGGATGAAGAACGCGGCGACGCTCCAGTGCAGCACGCGTGTGTAGGCCGGATGACGGAGCAGTTCGTCTTCATGGACGACAGTTCGCGCATGTTCGCCGACTCGCGCACGCGCACGCTCATCGAATCGTTCAACGGCCGTGCTCATCGCGGCACCTCGCGCGCCGCCGGCGGATCCGGGCCCGGCCCGCCGTAGCCCGGTCCGCGGGACGGCGGCTGCGATTCCTTCGGACCCTCCGTGACGTAATGAAAGAACGCGACCGGCGCCGCGAAGAGGCTGAGGAGCAGCGCAACCGGTTTGGCGACGCGCTTCCAGAGCGTGAACGTCACGGGAATCTGCGGATTCGCCGGCAGCCCGCCGTAGAGTTCCGGCTTC
>QHWK01000336.1 GCA_003223775.1 Acidobacteriota bacterium | reverse complement strand
CAGCGCGATGTTCCAGCTTCGCAGCGCGGCGAAGGTCGCGATCGCCGCGTCGGCGTCGAGCGACGCGTACGGCGGCGCCCAACGCTCCTGGTCGAACGGCTGGATCACGTGGTGATCCTCGGCGAGCGCCTGGCGGAGGCGGAAGCCGAAGACGATCTCGCTGTCGGCGAGATGGCAGAGGATGTCGCGCGCGCTCCACTTGCCCGGCGCGCGAGGTGTGGTGACGCGCGCGGCGCCGATGCGATCGGCGAGGCGCCGCAGCTCCTGCGGCGTCGAGGCGATCACCTCGTGCGGGTCGCGGGTGCCGACGAACGTGGCGTACGGATTCAGCATGCGCACGAAGATACCGCACGCGTGCCGCAGGCGAAGCGGTCAATTACACTGGTCAGATGAAGGAGGTCGCGGCGACATCGGCGTACACGACGCAGACCGAGTCGGAGACCGCGGCCATCGGCCGCGCGCTCGCCGCGTCGCTCTCGGCCGGCGACGTCGTGCTGTTATACGGCGATCTCGGGGCGGGGAAGACGGCGTTCGTCAAAGGGCTCGCCGAAGGGCTCGGCGCGCCGCAGGACGAGGTGAGCAGCCCGACGTTCACGCTGATGCAGGAGTACCGCGGCGGACATCTGACGCTGTTCCACGTCGATCTCTATCGCCTCGACGATCCGAGGGAGATCGACGATCTCGGCCTCGAGGAGATCGCGGCCGACGGCGTGCTGGCGATCGAGTGGGCGGAGAAGCTGCCGCCCTCGCGCGCGCAGCGCTTCGGCGGGCCAGGCTCGCAGGCCGTCGTCGTCCGCATCGAGTACGGCGACAGCGACGCGCGAAGGATCACGATCCACCTCGCGCGCTCCTAGCCGCCAGCCCGCTACTCCGATCGATAGTTCGGCGCTTCCTTCGTGATCGCGACGTCGTGGACGTGGCTCTCGCGGGCGCCGGCCGGCGTGATCCGGACGAGCCGCGCGTCGCGCTGCAGCGCCGCGATGTTCTTCGCGCCGCAGTAGCCCATGCCGGCGCGCAGCCCGCCGACCAGTTGATGCACCATCGCGGCGACGCTGCCCTTGTGCGCGACGCGGCCTTCGATCCCTTCGGGCACGAGCTTGTCGGCGCCGCCCGGCGCCTCGAGATCGAACTCGTCCTGGAAGTACCGATCGCGCGAGCCGCGGCGCATCGCGCCGATCGATCCCATGCCGCGGTACTCCTTGAAGCTGCGCCCCTGGTAGAGAATGATTTCGCCGGGGCTCTCGTCGGTGCCGGCGAACAGGTTGCCGATCATCACCGCGCTCGCGCCGACGGCGATCGCCTTCGTGATGTCGCCGGAGAAGCGGATGCCGCCGTCGGCGATGACCGGGATGTCGCGCGCCGCCGCCGCGCGCGCGCACTCCATCACCGCGCTGATCATCGGCACGCCGATGCCGGCGATGATCCGCGTCGTGCAGATCGAGCCGGCGCCGATGCCGACCTTCACCGCGTCCACCTCGAGATCCATCAGCGCGTCGGTCCCCTCGGCGGTCGCGACGTTGCCGGCGATGAGGTCCACGTTCGGGCAGCGGCGCCGCAGCTGGCGCACCATGTCGAGGACGTTCTGCGAGTGCCCGTGCGCCGTGTCGACGACCAGGACGTCCACGTTGGCGGCGACGAGCGCCTCGGCGCGATCGAGCGTGTCGCGCGCGATGCCGACCGCCGCGCCCACGCGCAGGCGTCCGAGCGAGTCCTTCGACGCGTTCGGGTACGTGACCGCCTTCTGAATGTCCTTGACGGTGATGAGCCCCTTCAGCCGGTGCTCGCGATCGACGACGAGCAGCTTCTCGACCTTGTGGCGATGGAGGATCTCGCGCGCGCCGTCGAGCGTCGTGCCCACCGGCACCGTGAACAGCGGCTCGCGCGTCATCACTTCGGCGATCGGCCGGTTGACGTTGGTCTCGAACCGCAGGTCGCGGTTGGTGAGGATGCCGACGAGGCGCCCCTCCTTGCTGCCGTCCTCGGTGATCGGCACGCCCGAGATGCTGTACTTCTTCATCAGCTCGAGCGCTTCGTAGATCCGGTTGGTGGGGGAGAGCGTGATCGGGTTGACGATCATGCCGCTCTCCGACCGCTTCACGCGATCGACTTCCGACGCCTGCTCCTCGATCGAGAGGTTCTTGTGGATGACGCCGATGCCGCCCTGCTGCGCCATCGCGATCGCGAGGCGCGACTCGGTGACGGTGTCCATCGCGGCGCTGACGAGCGGCACGCACAACCGGATGTTGCGGGTCAGGCGCGTGTTGATGTCCACCTGCGTCGGCACCACCGTCGAGTGCTGGGGCACCAGCAGCACGTCGTCGAAGGTGAGCGCGGTGGCGATGCCGGCGCCGGTGGCGACGAACGCGGCGTTTTCGGTTTTCAGCGTCAAGCGGCGGCTCCATGGCACTTCTTGTATTTTTTCCCGCTGCCGCACGGACACGGATCGTTGCGGCCCACCTTCGGCTCGTCGCGCCGCACCGTCTTGATCACGTCGTCGCCGCCGACGCGCGGCGGCTGCTGCGCGCCGGTCGAGCGCGCCGGCGCGGCGGTGTTCGGTGCGGGCGACCGCGGCGCGCCGAACACCGACGAGGACGAGGACTCGGCGCCGGGATCGTTCAGGATGAGCGACGGCCGCCGTGGCGCGGCACGCCGCGGCGTCGGCGCCGGCGCGCCGCCTTCGAGAATCGGCCGCAGCCACCAGAGGTAGCGCACGATTTCCTCGTCGATGCGCTCCTTCATCGCCTGGAACAGCTCGAAGCTTTCCTTCTTGTACTCGACGAGGGGGTCGCGCTGTCCGTATCCGCGCAGGCCGATGCCTTCCTTCAGATGATCGAGGCTGTAGAGGTGATCCTTCCACTGCTGATCGACGATCTGCAGCATGATGTCGCGCTCGACGCGCTGCAGCACCTCGCGGCCGACCAGCTTCTCCTTCTCGTCGTAGGACGCCCTGATCGTCGTCCAGAGTGCGTCGCGAATCTCGTCCGCCGTGCGATCGTCGAACGTCAGTCCGTCGGCGTCGATCGCGAAGATGCGCTCGGCCTCCCGCTTGAGCGCGTCGAGGTCCCACTGCTCGAAGTCGGCCTGCCGCGGCGCGTAAGTCTCGACGGTCGTGTCGACGATGTCCTCGGCAAGATCCATCAGGTACTCGCGCGTGTCGAGCTCGGCTTCCTCGCCCTCTTCGTCCTGCAGGCGGATTTTCCCGTCGAGGACCTGCCGCCGCAGCGCGTAGATGTTCTCGCGCTGCTTGTTCATCACGTCGTCGTACTCGAGGAGGTGCTTGCGGACGGAGAAGTTCTGCGCCTCCACCTGCTTCTGCGCGCGCTCGATCGCGCGCGTCACCATCCCGTGCTCGATCGGGACGCCCTCTTCCATGCCGAGGCGCTGCATCAGCCCGGAGATGCGATCGGATCCGAAGATGCGCATCAGATCGTCTTCGAGCGAGAGATAGAAGCGCGATGCGCCGGGATCGCCCTGGCGGCCGGCGCGCCCGCGCAGCTGGTTGTCGATGCGGCGCGCCTCGTGGCGTTCGGTCGCGACGATGTGCAGGCCGTCCAGCGCGACGACTTCGTCGTGCTCGGCGTCGCACTGTCGCTTGAAGTGCTCGAAGATCCGCGAGTATGCCTCTTTCGGGACGCGGTAGAAGGCGTCGAGGTGGAAGAAATACGCGTACTGCTCGTCCTCGACGAAGCGCTCGTCGCCCTTGGACAGCCGTTCCGCGATCTGCTCGGCGAGGCACTGCTGGCGCGCCATGAACTCCGGGTTGCCGCCGAGCAGAATGTCGGTGCCGCGGCCCGCCATGTTGGTGGCGATCGTCACCGAGCCCTTACGGCCCGCCTGCGCGACGAACTCCGCTTCCTGCGCGTGGTACTTCGCGTTGAGGACGACGTGCTTGTCCACGCCGCCGCCCGTCGTCGTCCCGCGCTTGAGGCCGCGGCGATCGAGCATCGCCGAGAGCTTCTCCGACTTCTCGATCGACACGGTGCCGACGAGCACCGGCCGCCCCTTGGCGTGCTCCTCGACGATCTCGGTGACGATCGCGTCCCACTTCTCCTTCTCGGTGCGGTAGACGAGATCGGGGTTCTCGACGCGGCGCAGCGGACGGTTCGGCGGGATGACGACGACGTCGAGCTTGTAGATCTTCGCGAACTCCTCGGCTTCGGTGTCGGCGGTGCCGGTCATCCCGGCGAGCTTGGCGTACTTGCGGAAGTAGTTCTGGAAGGTGACGGTCGCGAGCGTCTGGTTCTCGCGCTCGATCTTCACCTTCTCCTTGGCTTCGACCGCCTGGTGCAGCCCGTCGCTCCAGCGCCGCCCCGGCATCAGCCGTCCCGTGAACTCGTCCACGATGACGACCTCGCCGTCCTTCACCATGTAGTCCACGTCCTTGTGGAAGATGACGTGGGCGCGCAGCGCCTGATTCAGGTGATGCAGCACCTGCATGTTCTCGGGATCGTAGAGGCCGGCCGCGGTCTGCTTGTACTGCGGCAGATGCTTGACCATCTGCTCGGCCTTCGCCATCCCGCTCTCGGTGAGCGTCACCGTCTTG
>QHWK01000335.1 GCA_003223775.1 Acidobacteriota bacterium | reverse complement strand
GGCGGGCAGCAGTGCCTTGATCGCGCCCGGTTCGGTCTGCGCCATCACCGGATACTGTTCGACGCGCGATCGGTAGTCGGCGATCCAGTCGATCAACCGATGCCCCGCCGCGCGGAATTCTTGGGGAGTCATTGGCGGATCTTAATTGAGCGGCGCAAGTACTTCTCACGGCCCGATCACGATCGCGACGCGGCCCGGGCCGTGCACGCCGATCGTGAGCGACAGCTCGATGTCCGCCGTCCGGCTCGGTCCGGTGACGAACGTGCAGTTGGACGACTGCGCCAGCGCGTCGGCGCGCGCGGTCACGAAATCGATGAAGCGCTCGTGCAGATCCTCGGGACGGACCAGCGCGACGTGAAACGGCGGCAGCAGCGACACGGTGGGTGAGCAGCCGGGGCCGGCGACGAGCGCGAGCGATCCGGTTTCGGCGATCGCGCCGTGGCACGCGGTGATGCCCACTTCGGCGCGCGCCTGATCGGCGCGCGGCGACGATCCGAGCAGCGCGCCGTCCACGATCGATCCGCAGTCGTACGGGAGCCCGTCGGGATTCCACGCGAGAACGCGGAGCCCCGCGATGAGCGTGCGCAGGCGATCGCACACGGCGGCCGCCGTCGGCTCGACATACGTCTCGACGCCGAGCGCGCGCGCCTCGAGGACGAAGCGCTCCTGCAGCCGAGCGGAGTCCGGCGCGCCGCGGCGGGCATCCCCGTCGGCGCGCGTCCCGCCGTCCTCGTCGCGATCGTGCGGCGGCGCGGACGGGATGCGGCCCGTGCGCACCGCCCGCTCGACGCGGCCGAGAATCGCGTCGCGCGCGCCGCTCATGATGTGCGCCCGGCGGCGCGCCGGCGCCACGCCGTCTCGAACGTTTCTGCCGCCGGCGCTTTGAGATCGCGGAACCGTGTCCAGCCGCTCGCCATGCCGGGCGCGCGCCGGATCCATCCGTCGCGTGCGCGGCTGCGCAGCACGCGCCGCACGACCGCGGTCGCCGCGCGGTAGAGACGCGGCCGCGACGCGACGCGCGCGAACAGCTTCAGCCCCATCCGCAGCGCCGCCGGCTGCCGCGTATGTTCGACCGCCTCGTGCCGGAGCGCGAGCAGCATGCGGGGGATGTCGAGGCGCACCGGGCAGACCTCGCGGCATGCGCCGCACAGGCTCGACGCGCTCGGCAGCTCGGCGAAGGGCGCGAGCCCGCGGATGCCCGGCGTGACGATCGATCCGACCGGGCCCGGATAGACGTCCCCGTACGCGTGGCCGCCGACGCTTCGATAGACCGGGCACGCGTTGAGGCACGCGCCGCACCGGATGCAGCCGAGGATCTCGGCGGTCTCGCCCGCGAGGATCTTCGATCGGCCGTTGTCCAGGAGCACGACGTGCATTTGGTCGGGGCCGCTGTCGTCGCCGCTCCGGCGCGGCCCGCGCACGAGCGTCGTGTACGCGGTGAGCTTCTGGCCCGTCGCCGATCGCGCCAGCAGCTTCAGGAACCGATCGAGATCCGCCATCGTCGGCACGAGCTTTTCGATCCCCATCAGCACGACGTACACGCGCGGCAGCGTCGTCACCATGCGGGCGTTGCCTTCGTTGGTGACGAGGCAGATCGCGCCGTTCTCGACGACGCCGAAGTTCGCGCCGGTGAGGCCCATGTCGGCCTGCAGGAACTCCTCGCGCAGCTGCGCGCGCGCGTAGCGCGCGAGCGTCTGCGTGTCGTCGCTGTAGGGGACGGCGAGCCGCTGCGCCATGACGCGGCCCACCTGCTCGCGCGTCATGTGGACGATCGGCATGATGATGTGCGACGGGCGATCGCCGGCGAGCTGCACGATGTACTCGCCGAGATCGGTCTCGACCACGCCGATGCCGGCGCGCTCGAACGCGCCGTTCACGTGTGTCTCCTCAGACGCCATCGACTTGCTCTTCGCGACGCGGCGCACGCCCGCCTTCGTCGCGATCTCGACGATGATCCGGTTGGCGTCGGCGGCCGTCTCGGCCCAGTGCACGCGCGCGCCGTTCTCCACGAGCCGCGCCTCGAAGGCGCGCAGCGAATCGGCGAGCGTGTGGAGCAGCTGCATCTTCGAGGCGCGCGCGCGGTCGCGAACGCGGTCCGCGTCCTCGAGCGACGCGAGGCCCGCTGCGCGCCGGACGACGAGCTGCGCCGTCGTCCGATCGAGCGCGATGTGCAGCTGCTGATTGCCGAGGGCCTCTCGCGCGCGTTGGGCGAAGCCGCCGCTCATTCGAGTGCCTCGTCGACGAGTTCCGCGAGGTGCTGCACCTTGATGGCGGCGCCGCGGCGGCGCAGGCCGCCCTCGAGGTGGAGGAGGCAGCCGAGATCGCAGCTGACGAGCCGCTCGGCGCCCGACGCCAGGATCGCCGTCAGCTTGCGGTCCATCATGCTCGCCGAGATATCGGCGTTCTTGGACGCGCGCCGGCGTCTTCATCGAGGCCGGCGCGCCGCCGCGCTCGGCGACGAACTGGCTGAACTCGCGGCAGCGCGCGGCGACGCCGCGCGCCGCATCGGCCGCCGGCGCATCGGCTCTGAACAGCTCGACGTACTGGTGAACCAGCATGTCCGAGCACGATCCGGAGGGCACGACGATCGGACCGTCGGTTGCCGTGAGCACGCGCAGCGTGTGGCGTGCGACGCGGCGCGCCTCGTCGTGGAATCCGGCGTTGAACGCCGGCTGGCCGCAGCACGTCAGCCCTTCTGGCACGACGACGCTGCACCCGAGGCGCTCGAGCACGCGCGCCACCGACATCCCGACGGCCGGATGGAATTCGTTGACGAGACAGGTGGGGAACAACTGGGCGATCATCGCGGCCGCCGATCGGCGTCCGCTATGGTAGCAGGGAGCGGCAGCAGCGCCTCCGCCGCGGCGACGCGCAGCGACGCCGACGCGAACGGCGCGCGCACGTAGCCGTCGTTCAACTCGATCTGCCGCACGTCGCCGGGCTCGAAGATGTCCTTGATGAACTCGTGGCGCTCGTCGACGATCGCGCCGCGCGCGTCGCGGTACGTGGCGACGTAGAGCGGATCGCGAAACGCGACGGCCGCGTTCGCGTTCCGCAGCGCGAGCGACCAGTGGACGGACCCTGCGGGCCCGGGACGGTGAACGGCGGAGACGACGTGCACGTCGCGCGCCGCGTCGTACGGGCGCGCCGGATCGTCGAGCGCCGGCGGCCCGCCGCCGATCGCGAATGGCCGGCGGTGCGCGAACATCTCCGGTTCTTTCAGCCGCACCGCGGCGGCCACGACGCGGCGGTTCCTGTAGAGCGAGAGTTCCGGCGCCTGCGCCCACGCGAGCCCCGCGTGATAGAGGATGCCGAGCGCGAGGAGCGCGGCGGCCACCTGCCGCGCGCGCGGTGAATCGACGAGCCTCCACCAGTACGCCGCGAACAGGAACGCGATCGGCGCGAGGACGTAGAACGCGTGCGCCTGCGGCGGCTCGACAACGAAGAAGTAGCTCGCGTAGACGAGCAGCACGGCGCCGGCGAGGAGCAGCCGCACCGCGTTCCACCGCCGTCGCGTCGGCGCCTCCCTCCAGCGGGCCGGCCGCGCCCAGTCCACGAACATCCACAGGGGCTGCACGACGCCCGCCACGCCGACGACGATCGCGAGCGGCGCCAGCCAGAGATGCCGCTGAAAGAACTCGAGCCGCTTGGGCGCGTCGGTCGCGACGAAGCGGTTGATCTCCAGGCTCGCGAACGACAGCAGCCGCGCGAGCGTCGTCACGAGAATCCAGGGATTCACGGCGTGGATGTGCAGGTTCCGCACGACGCCGCCCGAGCCGGCGCCCGCGCCGTGCAGCGCGAGCGTCGGGAGGAGCAGCAGCGCGGGCGCGAGCGCGCCCGCGAAAAGCGACAGCAGATTCAGCGCCATCGCGCGAGCGCCGTCGCGCCACCGGCTCGCCCACACGAGCGCCGCGAACGGCAGCACCAGCGGCCACGACATGTGAATCTGCATCAGCCACGTGAGCGCGGCGCCCATCATCGCGTGCGCGACAGCGGGATGAATTCTCCCGAGCGACAGCGCCGGCAGGCTCTCGAAGACGCCGACGAAGAACACGAGCGCCGCCGGCAGGATATACGACGTGTTGATCAAGTGCAGCGAGAACTGGATCGTCCACGGAATCGTGAAGAGCCATCCCCAGATCAACCACCGCGGCACGTCCGGGTGATGCGCGCCGACGTACCACGCGAAGAGGCACAGCGCGCCGAAGGAAAGGATCGCCAGCGCGACGTACGGCGATTCCGGGTACGGCGCCGCGCGCAGCGGCAGGCCGACGAGCACGCCTTGCAGGGCGCCCGGAATCTCGCTCTTGGTCCAGACGACGTCGGGGCCGAAGTACGGCCATTCGCCGGTGGCGTAGTAGCGGAAGCCGATCAGGAAGATCTGCGTCTCGTCCTCGAAGAAGAACTCGCGCGAGAGGCCGAACCATAAACGGAACGCGAACAGCGCGGCGAGCAGCAGCGCCCATCGCGGGGCGCGTGGGAGTCGCATACGGATCGGGTGAGCGATCTTATCCCGCGCGCGTCTCGGCCGTTTACGGCGCAGTTTCGCTTTTCCTTAGACGGCAAGGGCACACAACGTGCACGAATTCATCGTGTGACTCAAACAAAGGAGAACTCATGCGCAGATGGTTAATCGCATTCAGCGTGGCGATGCTCGCGGCCGGGTTCGCCACTACGGCTCATGCAGACGAATGGAACAAGCTGACCTACCTCACGTTCAGCGGCCCGGTGAACATGCCGGGGATTACTCTGCCGGCAGGCACGTACCGCTTCGAGCTCGCGGATCCGGACTCGAGCCGGCGCGTGATTCGCGTCTCCGACAAGGAGGGCTCGAAGAACTACGGAATGTTCCTCAGCGTTTCCGATCAGAAACTCGAGCCGTCGGACAAGCCGCTCGTGATGTTCAAGGAGATGCCGGCCGGCGCGCCGCAGGCCGTCCAGGCGTGGTTCTACCCGGGTGAGACGACCGGGTACGAATTCGTCTATCCGCACGACCAGGCGCTGAAGATTGCGAAGGCGACGCACACGGGCGTGCTCGCGATCAACGACAACCCGCAGACGACCACCGAGGCCGAGCGGATGGCGTCGATGAAGAGCGCCGAGGTGACACGCATAGACGAGAACGACAAGCCGGTCTCGACCGACGAGCAGCTGAAGGACTCGAGTGCGCTGCACCCGTCGAACACGGCGGCGGCGACCACGACGGCGCCGTCGGCCACGACAACCGCGCAGGCGAACGCGGCGCAGAAGCCGGCCTCGACGACCACCGCCTCGCCGGCGACGACGACCGCGCAGACCAACACGGCGGCGGCCGCGCCGCAGCCGACGACCTCGGAGCCGAGCGGCAACCCGCAATCGAACGCGCAGGCCACGACGGCGCGCGCGAATGCGGCGCAGTCGACGACGGCGCGCGGCACGACGTCGAAC
>QHWK01000334.1 GCA_003223775.1 Acidobacteriota bacterium | reverse complement strand
CCGCGTCGATCTGCGCGAGGGCCTGGGCCTGCCGCCCGAGCGCGCGAGCGTCAGCGCGAGCACGCCGGGCGCGATCTTTCAGGATCTCCTCATCATGGGCAGCAGCGTGCCCGAGACGCTGCCCGGCACGCCTGGCCACATCCGCGCGTACGACGTCAACACAGGGAAGCTGCGCTGGATCTTCCACACGATTCCCCAGCCGGGCGAGTTCGCGTACGACATGTGGCCGCACGACGCGCACTCGCAGATCGGCGGCGCGAACGCGTGGGCCGGCGTCACCGTCGACGCGAAGAACGCGATGGTGTTCGCCGCCACGGGGTCGGCGTCGTTCGACTTCTACGGCGTGAACCGCCACGGCGACAACCTCTTCGCCAACTGCGTGCTCGCGCTCGACGCGCGTACCGGCCGCCGCATCTGGCACTTCCAGGGCATCCGCCACGACGTGTGGGACTGGGACTTCCCCGCCGCGCCGAATCTCGTCACTCTCAGCCGCAACGGGCGTCCGGTCGAAGCCGTCGCGCAGGTGACGAAGTTCGGCTACGTCTACGTGCTCGATCGGAAAACCGGCGCGCCGCTCTTTCCGATCGCGCAGCGCAAGGTGCCGCCCTCCGAGGTGCCCGGCGAAAAGCTCGCCGAATCGCAGCCGTACCCGCTGAAGCCGCCGCCGTTCACGCGCCAGGGCCTCACCGAAGCGATGCTGACGACGCGCACGCCCGACGCGCACGCGGCCGTCGTCGAGCGCTTCCGTCACTTCGGCAGCGGCATGTTCGCGCCGCCGACCGAGCGCGGCATCATCGTGTTTCCCGGCTTCGACGGCGGCGCCGAGTGGGGCGGCGCGGCGTTCGACCCCGACGGCGCGCTGCTCTACGTGAACTCGAACGAGATGCCGTGGATCGTGCGGCTCATCCCGAACAACGACACGTCGCTCTACAACGTGAACTGCGCGACGTGCCATCGCGAAGATCGCAAGGGATCGCCGGCCGCGCCGTCGCTCGAGAACGTCGGCGAGCGCCACACGCGCGAGGAGATCGCGACCGTGATCCGCGAGGGCACCGGCCGCATGCCCGCCTTTCCCGACATGGGCGGCCGCAACATCTCGGACCTCGTCGACTTCCTCCTCACGGGCAAGGACAAGGGCGCCGATCCCAAGGTGACGAGCGATCCGAGCTGGCTGAAGTACCGCATCGACGGCGAGACGCTCTTCCGCGATCCCGACGGCTATCCGCCGATCACGCCGCCGTGGGGCACGCTCAACGCGATCGACCTCAACGCGGGCACGATCAAGTGGCAGATTCCGTTCGGCGAGTATCCGGAGCTCGCCGCGAAGGGCCTGAAGGACACCGGCAGCGACAACTACGGCGGACCGGTCGTCACCGCGGGCGGCCTGCTCTTCATCGGCGCCACGAACTTCGACAAGAAATTCCGCGCGTACGACAAGACGACCGGCGCGCTGCTCTGGGAGACGACGCTGCCGGCGGCGGGCAACGCGACGCCGGCCACCTACTCGATCGGCGGCCGGCAGTACGTCGTCATCGTCTGCGGCGGCGGGAAGAACGGCGCGCCGTCGGGGAGCGCCATCGTCGCGTTCGCGCTACCGTGACGCGAGATACCGCTTGCGCGCGCGCACGACGAATTGCGCCTGCGAGACGTGCACCGTGATCTCGTGCATCTTCCCGTCGAGTTTCTCCGGCGCGAAGCCGAGGACGTATTGATGGTGCAGCTCGTTGGCGACGCGCGTGAAGGTTGAGGCGAGCGTCGCCGGCGTCTTCAGCTCGAAGTAGCCGCCGCCGGTCGCCGCGGCGATCTTCGGCAGCCCTTCGTCGGGCCCCTCGAGCTCCGGATTGCGGCTGTTGTAGCCGCCGAGCCCGCGGCCGCCGAGCCCGCCGAACGCGCCCGGTCCGATGCCGGTCGGCGCGCGCCGATCGCCGCTGCCCGGCATCCCGTTGTTCCCGGCCAGACCGATCGCGTAGATCATCACGTCGTCTTCCTCGGCGCGCTTCATCACGTCCTTCAGCGACTTGTTGTGCGTCGCGAAGTTCAACGGCCGATCGACGCCGTCGGTGAAGACGACGACGACGCGGCGCCCCTTCTCGAGCAGCAGCTTGTCGATGCCCGCGTTCACCGCGTTCCACAGCGGCGTGGGCCCCGGCTCCTGAAGGCCGGTGCGCAGAATGCGCAGCAGCGCGTCCTTGTCCGACGAGAAATCGACCGGATCGATCTGAATCTGGTTCGCGAAGCTGCCGATGCGCAGCTTGTCATCGCCGCCCATGGCGCGGACGAACGCCTCGGCGCCCTGCGCCTCGAGATCGAAGCTCGGCTTCATGCTGCTGCTGCGATCAAGCAGCACGACGGCCGTGATCGGCTGGATGTCGTTGGCGAACGTCGTCAGCGTCTGACGCTTGCCGTTGTCGTCGACGGCGAAATCGTCGCGCATCAGGTCGGTGACGATCCGGCCGCCCGGGTTCGTGACCGTGGCGTACACCGCAACGGTGCGCGTCGTCGTCGAGAACGATGGCGGCTGAGTCTGCTGCGCCGCGGCGGCGGCGCCGATCGACACGGCGGCCAGCGCGGCGATGGCGGGAACTGATCGGGTCATGACGCTCCGTAAGGCGGTGGCGCTCTTCATACTAGCGATCCGGGCGCGCAGGGGCGATGATAATTTTGTGAAGGTCGATGTAGGGCGAATCGCCGCCGCAGCCTTGCTCTGCCTGGTCACGCCCGTGACGGCGGCGCAGCGCCCGCTTCCCGATCAGCAGCAGTTCCTCGACGAAATCCGCAAGCGGCTCGACACCAACGATCAGCGGCAGAGCGGCTACATGTACGTCGACACGCGGCGCGAACGGAAGCTCGACAAAGCGGGGCGGACGACGAACGAATCGGTGAAGGTGCTCGAGAGCTATCCCGGCCTGCCCGGCGAGCAGCGATGGGAGCGCGTGCTCTCGGTAGACGGGCGCGCCGTGTCGGCGGCCGAGCTCGAGAAAGGCGATCGCGAGCGTCGGAAGCACGTCGAGGACTACGCGCGGAAGGCGGCGAAGGATCCGGCCGCCGAGCGCGAGAAACAGATGCGCGATCGCGCGCGCGAACAGCGCGAGCGCACCGAGTCGATCGACGACGCGCTGCGGATCTTCCAAATCAGGATGCTCGGCCGTGAGACGATCGACGGGCACGACACGATCGTCTTCTCGCTGACGCCGCGCCCCGGTGTGAAGCCGCGGACGCGCGCCGGCGGCATCATGCGAAATGTTTCAGGCCGCGCGTGGATCAGTGAGTCGGAGTACGAGCTCGTGCGGCTCGACGTGCAGACGATCGACACGGTGTCGTTCGGGCTCGGCGTCCTCGCGCGGCTGCACAAGGGATCGCAGGCGTCGTTCCAGCGCCGCAAGGTGAACGGTGAGGCGTGGCTGCCCGCGACCGCGAGCTACACGATCAGCGCGCGGCTCGGCCTGGTCGCCGTCTTCCGCCGCGCCGCGACGTTCGAGTACTCGAACTACAAGAAGTTCGGCGTCGACTCCTCGTACCGAGTCACGCCGCCGATCGCTCGATGATGGCGGC
>QHWK01000333.1 GCA_003223775.1 Acidobacteriota bacterium | reverse complement strand
CATCACCGGCGCGGCCGTGCGGCTCGCCGCCGGACGGGATCCCGTCCGCGGCGCGGCGTGGACCTTCGACGGACATGGCGGCGCGATCGCGACTGACGAGTACGGCACGACCACACCGCTCGAGCGCATCGCCGAGGCGAAGCCGTCCGCGCAGGAGCTCGAGGCGTACGTCGGGACGTACGCGAGCGACGAAGCGGAAACCGTGCTGCGCGCGTCGGTGGAGAGCGGACGGCTGGTGCTGAAGCGCCGCCCCGACGCGTCGATCGCGCTCGAACCGCTGTACGCCGACGCGTTTCAGGCGCCGCAGCTCGGCACGGTGATCTTCCGACGCGATGCGAGCGGCCGCGTCACCGGCCTCAGCGTGTCGGAGGATCGGGTTTGGGATCTGCGCTTCGCGCGTCGATAAAGTTAGAAGTTAAAAGTTAAAAGTTAAAAGTTAAAAGTTAAAACCAAAAATCAAAGGTCAAAGAGCCTCAGAAAGAAGGCGAGAATCACGAAGCAAGGCAGGAGCAAGCTCTTGATCCAGCGCTGGGGTTCGCGAAGACGGCGCACTGAAGCGGTGAAGATGCCGACGAGCTCGTTGGATTCCGCGTAGAGTCGGCGCGCTTCGGCATCTTCGGTGATTTTGCACGCAAGGATTACCCGCAGCCAGAGGCGGGACTCGCGCGCCTCCTTCAAAACGATCGCATTCTTTGCCGCAAATTCCCGGCGTGAGTACGATCCTTTTGCTTCCTCGTAGTTCGCGGCAACAGAAGTACCGGCATCAGCGAGCTGCCACGCCATCTGACGGACTACACCGGGTTCTGCTGAGAGTTTTCGACAAAATCGGACGATATCGCAGGCGAACTGGAACGTGCGTTCGCCAAGATCGCGCGGCGGTGTCTGGCTCATGACCAATGGAGCCAAGCAACACGCCGGCCGCCGCACGCCGGTTTGCACGCCGAATTGGCGCGAGCTCCGTTTTTGGCTTCTGGACTTTGTCTTTGTCTTTGTCTTTTAACTTTTACCTTTTAACTTTTACCTTTTAACTTTTACGGTAACACCGCCGTCGTGTTCCGCTTCGGCACCTGGCCGACTGGAATCTGCGTCAGCTCCTTGTGCGACGCGACGTCCACCACCGAGACGGAGTTCGATCCGGCGTTCGCGACGTAGACGCGTTTGCCGTCCGGCGTGAACGTCAGCCAGTCCGGGTGGTGGCCGACTTTCGATTCGCCGAGCAGCTTCAGGTCGGGCAGCGAGTAGAAGTAGATCCGCGTGTTCATCTTGCTCAGCACGCCGAGGGTCTTGCCGTCCGACGTGACGGCCAAGCCGTGCGCCGGCGCTCCCTGCAGCCCCTCGGTCACGCGCTCGGCGGCGGAAACCTCCGGCACCTTGATCTCCGGCCCGAGCTGGTGCGTCGCGAAGTCGATCGTCGTGAAGCCGTTGAAGCCGGAGATCTGCAGGAAGATCCGCTTGGTCGATCCGTCCGCGTTGGCGTCGAACGCCATCGGCCGCACGCCGTCGCGCGTCGGCACCGTCCAGAGAACCTCCTCCGTCTTCTGGTCGATCACGATCACCTTGCGCCCCGGGATCGACCCGGCGACGACGAACTCGCCGGCGACGATGGCGACGTAGACGCGCTTGCCGTCCTTGCTCACGGCCACGTTGTTCGGGTGGTTCGTGAGCGGGATGTTCTTGATCACCTTGAGCGTCTTGAGGTCGGCGACGTCCAGCGTCGACTCCGCCTCGTTCGTGATGTACAGCCGGCTGCCGTCGGGCGCCGCCGCCGCGCCGTGGTTCACCTCGATGCCCGGGATTTCGCCGACGATCTTGTTGGTGTCGGGGTCGATCAGCATCACGCTGTCCCCGGCCGAATTGGTCTGGACGATACGGACGGTCGCGGCGTGCAGGGCGGTGGAGGCGGCGACGAGCGCCAGCGCGAGAGAATACTTGGTCTTCATAGCGACACACTTTAAACTACCCGGCCATGCCGCTGATCCTCTTTTTGAGCCTGCTGGCGCAGGCAGCTTCGTCGCTCGACTACGGGGAGTTCAAGGCGAAAATCCAGCCGCTCCTCACCGAAAAACGGCCGGGGCACGCGCGCTGCATCACGTGCCATTCGACGGGCACCAACTTCCGGCTGACGCGGCTGCCCAAGGGGCGCACCGAGTACACCGACGAAGAGTCGCGGAAGAACTTCGAGGCGGTCACGCGCGTCGTCCTGCCGGGCGTGCCGCTGAAGAGCCGCCTGCTGACGATGCCGCTCGCGCACGAGGCCGGCGGCACGGAATTCCATCCCGGCGGCAAGCACTGGATGTCGCAGACCGATCCGGAGTGGAAGACGCTCGCCGAGTGGGTGCAGCACGCGTCCTCGACCGGACGGCCTTGAGCGCGGCGCCGCCGTTCCGCTGCTACCTCCGCGTCCGCTACGTCGAGTGCGACGCGCAAAAGGTGGTGTTCAACTCGCGGTACGGCGAGTACGTCGATGTCGGGATCAACGAGTTCCTCCGCGCGGCGGGCGTACTGCCCGACTTCGTCGATGGGCGGCTCGACTTCCAGCTCGTGAAGCAGACGGTGGAATGGAAGGCGCCCGCCCGCTTCGATCAGGTGCTCGAGCTGTCGATCGCCGCGACACGCCTCGGCACGACCTCGTTCACGATCGCCACCGACTTCCGCATCGCCGGCGACGATCGCGTGATCGTCTCGGTCGAGACGGTCTACGTGCTGGTCGACGCGCGGACGCTCATCAAGCTCCCCCTGCCGGACACGCTGCGCACGGCCCTGCAGGAGGGCGCGGCCGGCCGCACGACCGATCACGCGGGATACTTCGCCCGCACCGCGGGAAGGCAACCACAGAGCGCACAGAGCTCACAGAGATAGGCGCGCCTGCAGCGAGCGACGGCGGCGCGTGCGGACCGGCCGCGAAGCGGCCTCGCGGACGAGAAAGCCGGTGCAAACGCAAGCCGTGCGTCTATCGGTGGCTTGTGTTTGCGCCGGCTTTTCGTCCACGCGACGGCTGGCTCCGCCAGCCGTCGGTCCGCACGCGCCTCATCTCTGCGTGCTCTGCGGTCTCTGTGGTTGCTCTTCCGTCGCGGCGCGCCCGAGCGAAAACAACGCTGGTACAGAGGAGAAAACGCGGTCATAATAGGGCGCAGCCAGACGGACGCCGCGCGGCGTCCCTTAGCCCGTCAACCAAGGAGACGACATGGCCAAGAAAGCAGCGAGCAAGCGGAAACCGAACGCGGCGTTCATGAAGCCGGTTCAGCCGAGCGCAGCGCTCGCCGAAGTCGTGGGAACCAAACCGATCCCGCGCACCGAGATCACCAAGAAGCTGTGGGCCTACATCAAGAAGAACAACCTGCAGGACAAGAAGAACAGGCGGATGATCAAATCGGACGACACGCTCAAGCCGGTGTTCGGCGGCAAGACGCAGGTCAACATGTTCGAGATGACGAAGCTTGTCAGCAAGCACGTGAAGTGAATCGTCGTCATGGCTGATCGCTGATGGCTGATGGCAATGGCGGATCGCTGATGGACGCTCCATCGGCTCTATGCCATTAGCCATCAGCCATCGGCCATGACCCGCCCCGTCCCCGCTGCGCCGTGGAGTACACTTCGGCGCATCCTATGAGCCCTCGCCGCTTTCTTCCCGGACTCCTTCTGCTCTTCGTCGGCAGCGGCTGCGCCGCGCTCATCTACGAGATCGTCTGGTTCCAGCTGCTGCAGCTCGTGATCGGATCGTCGTCGATCTCGCTCGGCATCCTGCTCGGCACGTTCATGGGCGGCATGTGCGTCGGCAGCCTGCTGCTGCCGCGCGTGATCTCGCCGCGCCGGCATCCGCTCCGCGTCTACGCGCTGCTCGAGCTCGGCATCGGCGCGTTCGGCCTGCTCATTCTCGTGAGCATGCCCCTCGTCGGCGGCGTCTACACCGCGTGGGCGGGCGAAGGCACCGCGGGCATCGTCTTTCGCGCGGTGATTGCCGGCATCTGTCTGTTGCCGCCGACGATGCTGATGGGCGCGACGCTGCCGGCGATCTCGCGCTGGGTGAAGACGACGCCCGAAGGCGTCGCGTGGCTCGGGTTCTTCTACGGCGGCAACATCGGCGGCGGCGTCGTCGGCAGCCTCGCCGCCGGCTTCTACCTGCTGCGCGTGTTCGACGTCGCCACCGCCACGCTCGCGGCTGTCGCGATCAACATCCTGGTCTTCGCGATCGCGATGGCGCTCGCGCGGCAGACGCCGTACGAAGCCGATGCGCCGCCGCCCGCCGACGTGCGCGCCGCGGGCGCGTGGCCCGTCTACACGGCGATCGCCTTGTCGGGCACGACCGCGCTCGCGGCCGAAGTGATCTGGACGCGGTTGTTGTCGCTGTTGTTCGGCGCAACGGTCTACTCCTTCTCGCTGATCCTGGCGGTGTTCCTCTTCGGGCTCGGCATCGGCAGCAGCATCGGATCGGCGCTCGGCCGCAGCACCGCGAGACCGCGGGTGGCGCTCGGCTGGTGTCAGATGCTGCTCTGCGGCGCTGTCGCGTGGACCGCGTTCATGCTGACTCAATCGCTGCCGTACTGGCCGATCAATCCTGCGATCTCGACCGACCCCTGGTACAATTTCCAGCTCGATTTCGTGCGCTGTCTCTGGGCGGTGCTGCCGGGCGCGATCCTCTGGGGCGCGAGCTTTCCGCTGGCGCTTGCAGCAGTGGCGTCGCGGGGACAGGATCCCGCGCGCCTCGTTGGCGGTGTCTACGCCGCCAACACGGTGGGTGCGATCGTCGGATCGGTGCTGGGCAGCCTGCTGCTCGTTGTATGGCTTGGCAGCCAGCACGCACAGCAGGCATTGATTCTCGTGAGCGCACTGTCGGGCCTGCTCGTGCTGTCGACGGGCGTCGCCGAGGAGGTCCCAGGTAAAGGCCAGGCCGCCTTCGCGCGCACGCTCGTGATCGTTGCGGCCGCGGCAGGCGCAGGTCTCCTCTCGCGAACCGTCCATCCAGTGCCCGGCATTCTGGCGGCATACGGCCGCTACGCCGCCACGCGCATCGGATCGGCGGACGTCATCTATATGGGCGAGGGTTGGAATGCGTCGACAAAAGTGCTGGTCATAGGCTGCGGCGCCGGTGTGACGGCGGGCGCCGTCTCAATCGACCCCGGCGTCGAACACGAAACCATCGCTGAAATCGAGCCGCTCGTTCCAAGCGTCGTCTCCAAATATTTTGGCGATCAGAATTTCAGGGTCGTCGACAATCCGAAAGTCCACATTCTCGTCGACGATGCGCGGCACTTTCTGTTGACGACGAGAGAGAAGTTCGACGCGATTACGTCGGATCCGCTGGACCCGTGGGTCAAAGGCGCCGCCATGCTCTACACCCGCGAGTTCTTCGACATCGCGAAGGCGCACCTGAATCGTGGCGGCGCCGTCACGCTCTTCGTGCAGCTCTATGAGAGCAACACCGAGGCGGTGAAGAGCGAAATTGCGACGTTCTTCGAGGCCTTCCCGAACGGCATCGTCTGGGGCAACACGAACAACGGCGCCGGGTACGATCTCGTGCTGCTCGGACAAGTCGACCCGACGAAGATCGACGTGGACGCGGTCCAGCAGAGGCTGCAGCGTCCCGAGTACGCGCCGGTGGTGCAGTCGCTGCGCGAGATCGGCATGAACTCGGCGGTCGATCTCTTCTCCACGTTTGCGGGCACGGCGAACGATCTCGCGCCGTGGCTGAAGGATGCGTCCATCAACCGCGATCGGAACCTCCGCCTGCAGTTCCTTGCGGGGCTCGGCTTCAATCTCTATCAGAGCGACGTCATTTACTCGAACATGCTCGCGTATGCGGGGCGTTTCCCGGACAATCTCTTCATCGCGTCTCCCGGCACGATGGAGGCCCTCCGTCAGGGCATCCGGCGGGAACAAGGACGATAGCGGATGACGGTTGGCGGTTGTCGGACGTCGGCGGGTGCGCTGGTGGCGCTGCTCCTGCTCGCCGCCCCTGCAGCCGCGGCGCCGCCGATCCGTCACGACGTCGACGTCGACGGCCACAAGCTCGCCGTGTGGCAGAAGCGGGCCGCGCAGCCGCGCGCGGCAATTCTGCTGGTGCACGGCCGCACGTGGAGCAGCCTGCCGAACTTCGATCTCCAGGTCGGGCCCGACCGGTCGTTCATGGACGCGCTGGCCGCCACCGGTCTCGACGTGTACGCAGTCGATCTGCGCGGATATGGCGGGACCCCACGCGACGCAAGCGGATGGCTGACGCCGGATCGCGCCGTGGCCGATGTGCTCGCGGTCATCGAGTGGCTGCGCGGCCCCGCGCACAGCGCCGGACGTCCCGTTTACGTGCTCGGTCTATCGCGCGGTGCAATGGTCGCGGCGCTCGCGGCGCAGCGCGCGCCGGAGAAATTCGCCGGACTCGTGCTGCTTGGGTTCGGCCTCGATCCGGATCTGCGCGTGGCCTCGGTCGAGGCGCCCGCGGCGCCGCCGCGAAAGCGCAACACGACCGATGCCGCCCTCTCCGACTTCATCACCCCTGACGCCGTGTCGGGCGCGACGATCGACGCCTTCGTGCGCGCCGCGCTGCGCGCCGATCCGGTCTATGCCGACTGGCGTGACGAGCAGCAATTCAACGCGTTCGTGCCGGCGAAGCTGATCGTGCCGTCCCTGCTCCTTACCGGGGAACGCGACCCGCAGGCGCCGATGTCGGTACAAACGAAGTTGTTCGCGCGCTTTGGCGCGGCGGACAAGGCGTGGGTGATCCTGCCTGGCGCGGACCACGCCGCGCACCTCGAGAAATGCCAGGGCG
>QHWK01000332.1 GCA_003223775.1 Acidobacteriota bacterium | reverse complement strand
CGTAGCCCTCGCCCGACGCCGCGAGCAGCGGTGAGATCGCAGGGCCGCCCGGCGGCACCGGCGGCAGCGGCGAGACGTCCTGCACCTCACGCGTCACGTCGCCCGTGCGCACACGCCCGGGCGTCCGCATCGTCGTGACGTACGGATCGGCGCCGTACTGCAGCAGCAGCTTCATGCCGTCGACGTCGGCGGCGTACGCCGCGCGGAAGAACGGCGTCGCGCCGGTTTCGTCCACGCCGGACTGATCGAAGTCGTACTGCGAGTACCAGACCTTGCGCGTGAGGCGCGCGTTCGGGTTGGCGCCCTTGTCGAGCAGCGCCTTCATCAGATCGAGATACGAAGTGTTCTGCTGCTCGAACGCCCGCGGCTGCGGATAGAGCGCCTTGTCGGACCACTGGCAGTTGAGCGCGGCGTAGAGCGGCGTCACGCCGTTGTTCGCCTGCGCGAGGTTCGAGTTGGCGCCGCGGTCGATCAGCTGTTTCGCGAGATCGAAGCGGCCGTTGACGATCGCAATCACCAACGGCGTCGACTGATCGCCGGTGGTGCGCTGGTCGATGTCCGCGCCCGCGTCGAGCAGTGCGTTGGCGACGTCGGTGTAGCCCTGCCGCGCGGCGAGGTGCAGCGGCGTGAGGCCGCCCCAGTACGCGACGAGCTCCGTGTAGTTGTACTGCCGGTTGACGCCCGGAATCTGCGGCCCCTGCGGACCGCGGCCTTCGCCGCCGCGGCCGCCGCGCCCCTGCTGGCCGCCGCGCTCGGCGAGGAAGCGCTCCTGTTCTTCTTTCGCGAAGGCCGACAGATCCTGCACCTTCGTCGTCACGGAGACGTCGGCCTTGTGCGCCGTCAGCTCGCGGACGACGTCGAGGCGGCCGTACGCGGCCGCGAAGGTGAGCGCCGTCTCGCCCTTCACGTTCTCCTTGGCGTTGACGTTCGCGCCTTTCTCGATGAGCAGCTTCACCGCGTCGTTCCTGCCGGCGGCGGCCGCAAACATGAGCGCCGTGGTGCCGTTGGTCGTCGCGTTGTTCGGATCGGCGCCCCCGTCGACGAGCGCCTGGATCATGGCGGCGTCGCCGTTGCGGCTCGCGATGAGCAGCGGCGTATAGCCGCCGATCCGCGTCGTCGCGCGGACGTTCGCGCTGGCATAGAGGAGCACCTTCGCGAGGTCGACGTCGCCCTTCTGCGCGGCCCAGTGCAGCGCCGTCATCCCGTCGGCCTGCGCCGTGTTGACGTCCGCGCCGTCCTTGAGCAGCGCCCGCACGGCGTCGCGGTTGCCATTCATCGCCGCGTCGACGACGGCGTCGGCGCTCGCGGGCGCGGCGGCGAGAATCATCCCCGACAACGGCAACGCGGCCAGCGCGCCGAGCATGCACATGTTGATCAGCGTTCTACGCATCGTCATTCGCCTCAACGGCGACCCTGAAAGGGTCGCCCTACACGTCGATATCAGCCTCACCGAGGCGACCCTCAAAGGGTCGCCCTACACGTCGGTAGCAACGTGGCCGAGGGGCCTCTGAAGGGGTCGCCCTACAGCCCCTACCCTTTCGCGTCGGTGAGCACGACCTGCGCATTGTTCAGATCGAGCTCGCCGCTGCTGTCGCCGAACGCCTCGACATCGGTGCGCCCCAGCATGTGCAGCGTCGTGAGCATCGCGTTCGCCATCGGCGTGCCGTCCGGCGCCTTGATGTGGACGCCGCCCTGCAGGCGTCCGCCCGCGTGGCCCAACGCCACGAGCGGCACGCGCTTGTGGTTGTGGATGTTCGAGTCGCCCATCGGCGAGCCGAAGAGGATCACGCTGTTGTCGAGCAGCGTCGCGTCGCCGTCGCGCGTGGCCTTCAGCTTGTCGAGCAGGTACGGCAGCATGCTGATGTGATACCGGTTGATCTTCGCGAAGTCCATGATGCGGTCTTCGCGCTCGCCGTGGTGCGACGCGTTGTGGAAGCCGGTCGTCACGCCGCTCTCCGGATAGGAGCGGCCCGACGCGTCGCGTCCGAGCTTGAACGAGAAGACGCGCGTCGTGTCCGACGCGAACGCGAGCGCGATCAGGTCCATCAGGATGTGGACGTGCTCCTCGAACGAGTCGGGCACGCCGATCGGCGCTTCCGGCATCTGCCGCTGCTCGCCGCTCGCGTTGCGCGCCTCGACGCGCTGGATGCGGCGCTCGATCTCGCGGATGTTCTCCAGATAGTCGTTCAGCCGCGCGCGGTCGCTCGCGCCGAGATCGCGGCGCAGCTGCGCCGCCTGGTTGTTGATCCAGTCGAGGATGCTGCGGTCCGTCTTGAGATTCGTCAGCCGCTCCTCCGGCGTCGCGCCGACGCCGAACAGCTGATCGAACACCACGCGCGGGTCGCGCACCATCGGCAGCGGCTGCGTCGGCGACGCCCAGCTGATCGTGTCGGTGTAGATGCACGAGTAGCCGTAGGTGCAGCCGCCCGCCTGGTCGACGTTCTCGATCGAGAGCTGCATCGACGGGATCGGCGTGTCCTGCCCGAACTGCTTCGCGTACAGCTGATCGAGCGACGTGCCGGCGTGGACGTCGTTGCCCTCGGTCTGCTTCGGGTGCGACTGCGTGAGGAACACCGCGCTCGACCGGAAGTGATCGCCGCCGATCTCCGGCAGCGTGAACGCCTCGGCGTTGTGGACGTCGGTGTTGCTGATGATGGTGACGTGCTCGCGGTACGGCGCGAGCGGCTCGAGCGTCGGGCTGAACTCGAAGTCGCGCCCCGCTTTCACCGGCGCGAACAGGTTCTTCTTGACGCCGATCGCCGTGCTGCCGGCGTTCCCATGCACCATCTCCATGCCGACGAACCGCAGCTTCGACGCCGACTGCCCCGCCTCGGTCTTATGTACATGTCGGCTCCTATTGAGCGGTTGTCGTCACGGCTTCCGCCGTGCTCATCTGAAATGCGGGACTGTTGACGATGCCCAGGATGAACGATGAAAACCGGTTGCCGTTCTGCGAGGCCTTCCTCACGATCGATCGGACCGTCGGCTGATCGAAGTACTCGATGCGGCGGCCGATCGCGTAGGACATCAGGTTGTCGGTGAAGTTGCGCAGCACCGCATCCGACTTGTTCAGCAGCACCTGCCGCAGCTCCGCCGGACCCGCGATCTTGGTGCCGTCGTACACGACGCCGTTCGAGTCCACCGGCACGCCGTTGTCCTTGATCCGCCACGCGCCGACGACGTCGAAGTTCTCGAGCGCAAGGCCGAGCGGATCGATCACGCGGTGGCACGAGTTGCACGCCGGGTTCTTGCGGTGCGCTTCCATCCGCTCGCGCGTGGACAGCGGCTTCCCTTCGGCGGTCGCGCTCTTCGTCTCGTCGAACGCCGGCACGTCGGGCGGCGGCGGCGGCGGCGGCGAGCCGAACAGCACTTCCATGATCCACTTGCCGCGCTGCACCGGCGACGTGCGATCGGCGACCGCCGTCTGCATCAGCACGCTGCCCTGGCCGAGGATGCCGCGGCGCTCGTCGGGCACCGTCACGCGCTGGAACCGCTCGCCGACGATGTTCGGGATCCGGTAGACCTTGGCGATCCGCTCGTTCACGAATGTGTAGTCGGCGGTGAGGAGATCGAGGACGCTGCGATCCTCGCGGACGATGCTGTCGAAGAACAGCTGCGTCTCGCGGATGTAGGACTGCGCGAGATCGTTGTCGAACGACGGGAAGAGCAGCGCGTCGGGATGAATCTTCTCGACGTCCTGGAGGCGCAGCCACTGCGACGCGAAGCGCGTGGACAGCGACTCGGCGCGCGGATCCGCGAGCAGGCGCCGCACCTGACCAGCGAGCACCGCCGGCGTGTGCAGCGTGTTGGCGTTCGCGGCCTTGACGAGCTCGGCGTCGGGCAGCGTGTTCCACAGGAAGAACGACAGGCGCGACGCGAGGTCGGTGTCGCTGATGCGATAGGTCTGCCCCGGCCGCGCCGTCGCCGGCGTCGTCTCGAAGCGGAAGACGAATTTCG
>QHWK01000331.1 GCA_003223775.1 Acidobacteriota bacterium | reverse complement strand
CGGTTCGCGACGCGCGGTAGGGCGACGCCTGCGAGGCGAGATCAGCGGCACGGCGCTCGGCGGCCGCGGCCGCCGCGTCCTCGAGCGCCGCATCGGTCTGCAGCACCCAGGCGACCGCCGCCGCGAGCACCACGGACGACGCGGCGAGGCCCGCGAGATATTCACGCACGCCGGCGGCGAAGATCGGCCGCGCCAGCGCGACGAACGGCCACAGCGCGACGCGCGCCGCGCCGCCTGACGTCGCCGCCGCGATTCGATCGAGTGCGTCGGCGATCGACGCGATCGGTGCGGGAATGAACGCGCGCGAGAGCGACGCCCCCACGATCACCGCTGCGGCGGAGAGCACCGCGAGCGGCAGCCACGCCGCGCGCCGCGATCGCGCGTCGCGCGAGGCGAGCCTGGTCCGCGCGAGGGAGACGCCGGTGAAATACACCTTGCCGGCCGACAGCAGCAGCCACATCGCGACGGCCGCCCGCAGCCGCGCGTAGCCCGACGCGGACGGCATCGCGATGCCGAGGATGGCGCCGCCGAAGAGCAGGCCGATCTGCGACCTGATCATGCGGTACAGCAGCAGCGCGCGCCGCGTGACCGGCGCCGGGAAGAGAAACTGCGTTTCGGCTTCCGAGAACGCGAGCAGACCGCTCTCGAACGGCAGGATCCACGCGAGCGCGGCAACCGCCAGGAGCGCGAGGCCGACGAGGCCGGGCGCGCCGGCGCGCATGGCGGACGCGAGCGCAATCGGCGCGGCGGCGGCGCCCCGCCGGCGGCCGGTGCGCGCCGTGCGGAGCCGCGCGAAGAAGCTGAAATAGAGATACGCCGCGCCGGCGATCGCTCCGAGCAGATAGCGCGGCTCGCGCAGCCGCCGCAGCCGCAGCCGCAGCCGGTTGCGCGCGCTGCACACGACGATGTAGAGGCTGGCGGCGATCATCGGCCGGTCACGCGCCGTGGCCCGTCACGCGGAAGAAGATCTGCTCGAGGCTCGATCCGGCCGCCGCGAGATCCGCGCGCGTCGCCAGCTCCTCGAACGTGCCGTCGGCGATCTTGCGGCCGCGGTCCATGATGATCACGCGCGAGCAGACCTCCTCGACGAGGTGCAGCAGGTGCGACGAGAGCAGGATCGCGGCGCCCTGCTGCGCGCGCGCCGCGATCGTGTTCCGCATCCGGCGGATCCCGATCGGATCGAGCCCGGTCAGCGGCTCGTCGAACAAAAGCGTCGTCGCCTCGCGGACGAGGCCGCACGCGATGACGACTTTCTGCCGCATGCCGCGCGACAGCTCGCCGGGCAACGACCTCTCCTTGCCCGCCAGCTCGAGCTCGTCGAGGAGCGCCGCCGCGCGGCGATCGAAATCGTCCACGCCGTACAGCCGCGCGACGAGGCGCAGGTGTTCGGCCACCGTCAGGTACTCGAACAGGTGCGGCTCGTCGGGCATGAACGCGAGCCGGCGCTTCGCCTCGATCGGGTCGGCGACGATGTCGTGCCCGTCGATGCGCACGACGCCGGAGGTCGGCCTGAGGATCCCCGCAATCGATCGCAGCGTCGTCGTCTTGCCGGCGCCGTTGGGCCCGATCAGGCCGACGATTTCCCCGGCCGCGACGACGAACGATAGATCGTCGACCGCCGTGAAAGTGCCAGATGTGGCCTGATAGGTGCGGCTGAAGTGGTCGATGGCGAGCGCCATTGTGATAAGATCGGCGGTTTGCGGAGGTTGACAACGACGTGGCTACGCACGCATCCGCGCTCAAGGCGCATCGTCAGAGTGTAAAGAACCGCGAGCACAACCGCCAGTTCCGCTCGCGGCTGCGCAGCGCGCTCAAGAGCGTTCGCGCGGCAATTGCCGGCAACGATCTCGCCGAGGCGAAAACGGCGCTCAAGCAGACGATCTCGCTCATCGACAAGATGGCGAGCAAGGGGATCATCCACCGCAACGCGGCGGGCCGCTACAAGTCGCGGCTGTCGACGCGGCTCGCGGCGCGATCCTGAGAAAACACGGGGCCGCCTGAAGGCCGGCCCCCTCCGGCGATTGTCGAAACGTGCCGACGCCTACCAGCGCCGCGCCGCGCGCTTGCCCGCGCACAACTCCACGACGAGCCGCTCCAGCAGAATCCGCGAATCGCCCGCCGACCGCTTCAGATCGAGATCCGTGCGGAAGAGCGCTTCCACCGCCGGCTGGACCTCCGCCGGCGCCAGCGCCGGAAACTTCGCGCGCACCACCCATCCGAGCTGGCCGAGCACCTTTTCGGCAGGCGCGCCCGCATCGAGGATCAGCGCGAGCTGACGCAGCGCTTCGCCGGCCTGTCCCGCTTCGATGGCGTTGGTCATCGCCCAGTCGTCCTGGAGCGCCGCGGGGCCCGTCACCGCGCGCACGTCCTCGAGCGTGATCTGCTTCTGGCCGAGGGCGTACAGCAGCAGACGCTCGACGTCGGCGCGCAGCCGCTTCACGTCGATGCCGGCGCGCTGCGCGACGAGGCGCGCCGCCGCGGGATCGATCGCCGCGCCGGCGGCGGCGACGCGCGTCTGCACCCAGCGCTCCGCGTCGGCGGCGCTCTCGAGCACGCCGCACTCGACGATCGTCGCCTGCTTCTGCAGCACCTTGAAGATCTTGCTCCGCTTGTCCACGGCGGTCGCGACGAGGACGAGCGTCGCCGTCGGCTCGGGGTTCTTCAGCAGCGCCTCGAGCTGCTCCATCGCGCGCGCCGCCGCCTCGCTCTCGCGCTTCGGCGCGAGCAGCGTCTCGGCCTGCATCACGACGACGACGCGGCGCGGCGCCATCATCGGGAGCGTGCGGACCGTGTCGATAATCCCGGCGACGCCGTCCATCAGCTTGTCGCCCGTCGTGAGCTCGCCCGCGTGGATCCGCTCGACGTTGAACGCGCGCAGGCCTTCGTCGACCAGCGCCGAGAACTCGGCCGCGAGCGCCGACTTCTCGATCTCGTCCTCGCCCGAGAGCAGGTACACCGGATCGACGCCGCCCGATTCGATCTGCTTTCGGACGGCCGAGGGCGTCAGCGCCGGCATCAGAAGGCTTCGAGGATCGCGCTGACGATCGTGCGCGCGAACTCGGTGGACATGCGCTCGAGGCTCGTCGTGTCCTGCTGGAAGAACGCGCCCGGGTCCGTTGCCGTGCGTCCGCTGGTCGCCTCGTACTCCTGGCGGAACATCACGCTCGGGTTCTCCCACAGCACCTTGTTCTCGCGCATGTCGCGCAGCTCGATCCGCGCCGTCATCGTGATGGCGTATCGCGACGCGAGCACCTGCGTATTGAAGCTCGCGGGCACGATGGAGACCGCCGTCACCTCGCCGGTCAACAGCGCGTCGATGCCGGTGTTCTGCGGCAGCACCTGATACTTGCCGCGGCCGATGAACTCCGCGCGCACCTTCTGCGTCAGCTGCGTCTCCAGGTTGAAGACGGTCGTTCGGTTGGTGAACGTCGGGATACCGATGGTGCGGATGTAGGCGGGGAGAAACGACCCGCGGCCCGCGAGCGAGTAGCCGCAGCTAACGCACGCGGTGACAACGGCAGCGCACGCGGTGACAAGGACACAGAGGAACGGCAGAGCAGGGACACGGAGGAATTCAGAAGTCTTCTTGATTG
>QHWK01000314.1 GCA_003223775.1 Acidobacteriota bacterium | reverse complement strand
GCGTTCGGCGACACGCGCGAGATCGGTCCCGTCGACGTCGTCCTGTTCGCCGTGAAGCTGTACGACGTCGAGAGCGCGCTGCCGTCGCTCGCGCCGCTCATCGGCGCGGCGACCGTCGTCGTCCCGCTGCAGAACGGCGTGGACGCTGCGGGGCTCGTGGAGCGGGCGGTCGGCCGCGCGCACACCGCGGGCGGCACGTGCTACGTCGCGGCGGTCATCGCGGAGCCGGGCGTCATCCGCCACACGGCGATGGACCATCTGCTCTTCGGCGAGCTCGATCGCGTCCGCTCGCCGCGTCTGACGGCGTTCCACGAGGCCTGCCGGCCCGCCGGCTTCCAGGCGACGCTCAGCGACGACATCATGTTCGACGTCTGGACCAAGTTCGTGCGGCTGTCGGTGATGAGCGGCATGACGGCGGTGACGCGGAGCCCGGTGGGCGTGCTGCGCGACGACCCCGATTTGTGGTCGATGCTGAAGGACGCGGTCCGGGAAGCGATGGCCGTCGCGCAGGCAAAAGGGATCGCCGTCGCGCCGACGACGGTCGAGGACGTCGCGGCGGCGTATGGGGCGCTGCCGCCGCAGGCGAAGTCGTCGATGCTCGAGGACCTCGAGCGCGGCCGGCGGCTCGAGCTGCCGTGGCTGAGCGGCGCGGTCGTGCGCATCGGCCGCGATCTCGGCGTGCCGACGCCGACGCACGCCTTTATCCAGGCCGTTCTGAAACCTCACGTCAACGGCCGGCGAAATTAAGACGTGCGCCGCGCCTTCCGTGCACTCCTCGCCCGCCCCGGCTTCACCGTGGTCGCCGTGGCGACGCTTGCGCTCGGCATCGGCGTCAACACCGCCGTCTTCTCGCTGACGCGCACCGTCCTTCTTCGCCCGCTCCCGTACCGCGACGCCGACCGCCTCGTGCAGGTGAACGAAACCAGCGTGGCGCGCACCGGCATCGGCGGCGTGTCGGCTGTCCATTACGTCGCGTGGCGCGAGCGCGCGACCGCGTTCGACGACGCCGCGCTCTTCCGCCGCGTGCAGTTCAACGTGAGCCTCCGATCCCGCGCGCTTCAGGCGGAAGGGTTCCTCGTCTCGCCGAACTTCTTTTCGATGATCGGCGTGGACGCCGCGCTCGGGCGCGGATTCGAGGCGGCCGAGGCGACGGCGGGCCGCGACAACGTCGTGCTGCTCAGCGACGCGTTCTGGCGGCGCCTCTTCAACGGCGATCCCGCGGCGGTCGGCCGCTCGATCGCGGTCGACGGCACGCCGTGCACGATCGTCGGCATCCTGCCGCCGAGCTTCAAGATCTTCCGCGTCCTCAACCGCGAGCTCGATCTGTTCCGGCCGATCGTGGTCGATCCGAACGAGCGCGGCGAATCGCTGAACGTGTGGGCGAAGCTGAGGCCGGGCCTCACCGCAGCGTCGGCGGACGCCGAGCTCAAAACGATCTACGCCTCGCTCGACACGGTGGAGCCCGGATGGAGCGTGGTCGTGTGGCCGTTGTCGATGCGCCTCACGGCGGGTCCCAAGCCCGTCCTCGTGCTGCTCGAATGGGCCGTCGCGCTCGTGCTCCTCATCGCGTGCGCGAACGTCGCCAACCTGCTCCTCGCGATGTCGGCCGGACGGCGCAAGGAGCTCGCCGTGCGGCAGGCGCTCGGGGCGAGCCGCTGGCAGATCGCGCGCGATCTCGGCGGCGAGGCCGCAATCCTCACGCTCGCGGGCGGCGCATTCGCCGTGCTGCTCGCGCTCTGGGGCGTTGCGACGCTCAACCGCGTCGTCAGCTTCCAGGACATCAACCGCCTCGACGCGTTTCGCGTCGATTCGTGGGTGCTGGCCTTCACGATTGGTCTCGCCGCCATTGTCGCGCTGCTCTTCGGTATCCTGCCGGCGCACGCGTCGGCGAGCGTGGACGTCACCGACGCCCTGAAAGATTCGACGCACGGCGTCACGACCGCCGCGTCGAATCGCCGCCTGCGCGGCGCGCTGATCGTCGGCGAGCTCGCGGTCGCGATCGTGCTCACCGTGGCCGCCGTGGCGCTCACGCGCAGCGCCGTCACGCTGCACGGCCTCGCGCGCGGCGTGTCGGTGGACGGCGTGATGACGGCGCAGCTGGCGCTGAACGATCCGCGCTACGCCGATCCGGATCGCATGGTGCGAACGACGAACGCGATCGTGGAGCGGCTCGGCCAATCGCCGGCAGTGGACGTCGCGGCGCTCGTGAACTACGTCCCGCTCGCGCTGATTCGCGTCGGCGTCCAGCTCGCGGTGGAAGGCGTACCGCCGCCGTCGGCGGATCGCCCCTGGATCGCGCGCTATTTCGTCGTCAGCCCCGAGTACTTCCGCGCGGTCGGCATCGATCTCGTCGCCGGCCGCCTCTTCACGGCCGCCGACGATCGTGCGCACGCGGGCGTCGCGATCGTCAGCGAGCGGTTCACCCGCCGATTCTGGGACCGCGTGGACGTCGTCGGCCGGCGCATCACGCCGGAGTTCGGGGACAGCCAGATGTTCTGGATCCCGCGCAGCCGCGGCGGCGCGATGACGATCGTCGGCGTCGTCAAGGACGTGCGCGAGGACGGCCTGCCGGATTCGGCGGACATGCCGCAGATCTACCTGCCGTACGCGCAGAACCCGACCGTCGTCGCGACCGTCGTCGCGCGCGCGGCGCGCGGGCCGGCGCAGACGGCGGCCGCGGCGATCCGCGAAGCGGTTCGCGCGGTCGATCCAGATCTGCCCGTCTCCTACGAGATGACCTTCGACGATGTGGTGCGCGAGACCTTCGCGCGGCCGCGGGAGCTTGCCTGGCTGATCGGGTCGTTCGCGGCGCTGGCGCTCGCGCTCGCGGCCGTCGGCGTCTACGGTGTGATGGCGTACCTCACGACGGCGCGCGCGCGCGAGATCTCGATTCGCATGGCGCTCGGCGCGACGCGCGGCGACGTCGTCCGCCTCGTCGTCCGCGACGCGATGAAGCTGGCGGCCGCCGGCGTCGCGATCGGCCTGGTCGCGACGCCGCTCGCGTTCAGATTCCTGAGCGCGACGGTCTACGGCGTCAGCCCGTTCAGCCCGGCGGTGCGCACGAGCGTCGCGGCGGCGCTCGCCCTCGTCTGCGGCGCGGCGGCGGCGATCCCGGCCGTTCGCGCCGCGCGCGAAGAGATCGGCCGCCTTTAATTACCCGAGCCGCCAAAGGCGGCGAGCCTCTTGAAGGCTTTGATCTTCTCCGAACGATCGATGGTCGATCGATTGATCGCCTTGCCGAGGATGTCGATCGTCCGGTCGTAGGTGATGCGGTCCACCGGGAACGGCGTGCCGTCCTTGCCGCCGTGCGCGAACGAGAATCGGGCGGGATCGCGCAGCGTGGCCGGCGTGCCGTGCACCAGCTCGGATGCGAGCGCGAGCGCGCGCAGCGTCTTCGGCCCGACGCCCTCGATGCCGAGCAGCGTCTCGAAATCCTTCGGCGCGCGCTCGTAGGTCTTCACGAGAATCTTCTCGAGATGCGGCGTCGCGACGTCGAGCTCCGGCACGAGCGCGTGGCGCGCCGGCAGATCCAGCAGCGGCAGCGGGCGCGGACGCCGCAGCGCGCCGAGCGTCACGGACGGACGCTGCGACGCGAGCTCCGCAGACGCGCG
>QHWK01000313.1 GCA_003223775.1 Acidobacteriota bacterium | reverse complement strand
CCACGGCGAGCTCTCGGCCGTTCAACGTCGCGTCGCCAATCCCGTAGACGCCGTCCTCGGTGACGATCTTCAACGTCACGAAATTCCGGCCCGGGCTGCACACGACCACCTTGGCTTCGATGATGCGCATGATCACACCGCTCTGAGGAGCCGCGCGTCGCGCGCGGGCAGGCCGACCGAGACTGTGCCGTCGCGCACCGTCACCGGCTCGCCGCTCCAGACGTCGACGATCGCCGCCGCGCGATCGACGCGCGCCACGCGCGTCTGCGGCGCATCGTCCCAGTTGAAGAGGCACAACATCCGCGCCTGCGGCAGCCGCACGTGGCCGATCGCGAATGAGTCGTCGTCGAATTCGGCAGCCACGCCGGTCGGCGGCAGCAGCTTGCGGAGCATCGCCGCGCGCGCGGGCGGCATCGCCGTCAGATCATCGCCGGAGAGGACGAGGCCGCCGGCGGCATAGATCGCGGTCGCGTGAACCCGGCACTCGTTGTCCGCCAGCTCGCCGGCGAGGACGACCGCGTCGGGGTCGTTCCACCACAAGCGGCCGTTCTGCCAGTTGCGGCTGAGATTCTGGCGCGCCGTCGTCATGACGCGATCCCATGATCGCTTGATGTCGTTCGAGCTGCGCGAGCCGTGCACGAGGCCGGCGGACGGCCAGATGGGATGATTGCAGCCGAGCACGAACGCGTCGCCGGCGCCGCGAAGGATCGCCGTCATCCCGCGCCGATACGCTTCGACGCGCGTCGCGCGCGGATCGTGGAAGCGGCCGCCGTGAAGCGCGCCCCAGAAATTCGCGTCGAGCTTGAAGTACGTGCAGCCCCATTCGTTCCGCATGGTGCGGAACAGCCGCTCGAAATGCTGCTGCACGTCGGGGTGCGTGCCGTCGAATGCGTACCACGGTCCTCGCCGCCAGCCGCCGAACGTGACGCGATCGGAGCGCAGCGGCGCGCCGTCGTCGCCGCGCACGAACCAGTCGCGATGATCGCGGAAGATCGCCGACGCCTTTTCGGCGACGAACGGCGCAACCCAGATCGCGGGCTGGAATCCGCGGCGGCGGATCGCGTCCAGCACCGTGCGGACGTTTCCGCCGAACGCGGCGCCGGTCGTCAACCAGTCGCCCATCGCGCTCTGATAGCCGTCGTCGATTTGCACGTAGCGCAGATCCGGGAAGCTCTTCGCGACGACGTCGAGATTGTCGAGGACCTGCTGCGCCGTGACACGCGGGCCGAAGCAGTACCACGAGCACCACCCCATCAGCTCTTCGAGATCCCAGGCCTCGCCCGGTTCGAGCGCCACGCCTTCGCAGTCGATCACCGCCTGCAGCGACGCGCCGCGGATCGCGAACGCGCCGCTGAAGCGATTGCACGAGGTGAACGCGAAGAGCGACGTCTCGCCGCCCGGCGGCGTCAGCATCGTCAGGCCGTAGAAGACGCGTGCGCCACCGGGCTGCGGCATCCGGTAGTGCCTGGCGTCGGTGTACTGACTGTAATCGACCGGCGCGCCGAGCGTGCCGCCGGTCTGCGACAGCATCTGGAATCCTTCGCCGTACAGCGCCGTTGCGGGCGGCATCTGCAGGTCCACGTCGACGAGCACGACCTCCTTGATTCGCAGGGCGCGGGTCGATCGGTTCGAGATGCGCGCGCGGCAGAGCGAACCGCTCCACGTGCGCGTGAGATCGACGCCCGCCGCCTCGGCGCCGTCGATGCCGACGACCTTGCCGGGCCCGGCGCCGGGGCTTGCGCCCTGCAGCGCGTGCGCGACGGGAAGCGTCGCGATCGACAGGAACTCACGTCGCCGCATCGCGTCGCTTCTCGCTGACGCTTCGCGCGCGCCGCCGCCCGGCGTCGGCGACGAACGCGAAGTAGACCAGCATCAGCAGCCAGTCGAGCCAGGTCAACGTCATCGGCGGGGTTCGCGGTTCAAGGTTCCAGGTTCTCGGCTGGGTTCTCGACGAGCGCATCGTAACGGCCCTTGCCCGGAATCCCCAAATCGATCCGCAGCGCGCGGTCACGCGTCACACCGGCGCTCCCGACGACTCGCGGACGATGAGGCGCGGCGAAATGATCACGCGCTGCGGCGGATCTTCGTCGCGATCGATCCCGTTCAGCAGCAGCTCCGCCGCGTGGCGCCCCTGATCGCGCCGCGACCAGCCGACCGTCGTCAGCGGCACGCGCAGCAGATCGCCGAGCGCGATGTCGCCGACGCCGACGACGGCGATGTCGTCGGGCACGCGCAGCTTCGCTTCCCACATCGCTTTCATCGCGCCGATCGCCGCCGGATCGTTGGCCGCGAACACCGCGTCGACGCGCGGCCGCACCGCCAGGAGCCGCTGCATCGCGCGGTAGCCGTCGCTCTCCATGAAGCCGCCGCGCACGATCCAGTCGTCGGGCGGCTTGATCCCGCGGGCCTTCAGCGCCTCGCGCCACCCGCGCTCGCGGCGCTTCGCGTGCACGATCGCGGGGCCGCCGATGTGCGCGATCGCGCGGCGGCCGGCGTCGAGCAGGTGCGCCGTCGCGAGCCGCCCCACCTGCTCGTCGTCGGTGAGCACGCGATGGCATTTCACCGACGGATAATCGTCGCGATCGATCATCACGATCGCCGTCCCCTGTCTGGCGAGCTGCTGCAGCATCTCGGTGTTGCCGGATCCGTGCGTTGATGCGAGCACGACGCCGTCCACCTGACGGCCGCGGAGCATCTCGAGCTCGGCGCGCTCCTTCCGCGGATCCTCGCTGGAGCTGCACAGCAGCAGGCCGTAGCCGCGGACGCTCGCCACCGGCTCGATCCCCGCGATGATCTCGACGAAGAACGAGTGCATCAGGTCGGGAATGACGATGCCGAGCGTGTGCGTGCGGCGGAGGCTGAGGCTGCGGGCGACGGCGTTGCGCTGGTAGCCGAGCTCCTCCACTTTGGCGAGCACGCGCGTGCGGGTGGCCGCGCTGATGTCGGCGTGGTTGTTGAGGACCTTGGAGACGGTCGTGATCGACACGCCGAGCTCGCCGGCAATCCGCTTCATGGTGGTGGCGTGCATGCAGCTCCTCGCGCGGCGCGTGACGGCATACTTTAGCGTTAAAGTGCCTTGACTTTACCGGTAAAGCATAGTATCACAGCGCGCGCTGACACCCGTGCTCGGCCATCCGCAGGAGGAGGCTCATGATCCGGAGCGTCCCGTCGCCGCGATCTCCCAAGCCGACAGCGCCCGGCGCGCTGCTTCTCTGCTGCGTCGTCTGCGTCGCGCTCGCGCGCGCCGCCGCCGCGCAGGACACCGGCGTCGTCTCCGGCACGGTCGTCGATTCGACCGGCCAGATCGTGCCGGGCGCGACGGTGACGCTCACCAACGAGGGAACCGCGAGCGTCCGCACGGCGACGTCCGACGAGCGCGGCGAGTTCGCCTTCCGCGCGCTGACCCCCGGATCCTACACGCTGAAGGTCGAGCTCGCCGGATTCCGCACGATCGAGCAGCGCAACAACGTGCTGAACGCGAGCAGCCGCCTCGACCTCGGCCGGCTGACGCTCGACGTCGGCGCGCTCACCGAGATCGTCAGCGTCGCGGCGACCGGCACGTTCGTCGAGACGAAGAACAGCGACTACTCGGGCCTCCTGACGTCGAACCAGATCGCGCAGATTCAGACCAAAGGCCGCGACGTCGTCAACCTGCTGCGGCTGCTGCCGGGCGTCCACTACGAGAACGACATCGACGCGATGGGCGACAGCTTCGGATCGCAGATCCCGAACATCGCCGGGCAGCGCCGGACGTGGAATCAGGTGACCGTGGACGGCCTCAACGGCAACGAGCTCTCGGGCACCAACCGGATGAACTCGTCGATCAACCTCGACGCGATCGCCGAGGTGAAGGTGCTGCTCAACACCTACAAGGCGGAGTTCGGCCACAGCGCCGGCGCGAACATCGAGATCGTCAGCAAGAGCGGCAGCCAGCAGTACCACGGCAGCGGCTACTGGTACGGGCGCCGCGACGCGTGGAACGCGACGCCGTGGGAGAACGAGCGCGCCGGGCTGCCGAAGCCGAAGCTGAAGATCGACACGCCGGGGTTCAACCTCGGGGGCCCGGTGAAGATCCCCGGCCTCGGCGACGGCAAGAACGACAAGAAGCTGTTCTTCTTCTACTCGATGGAAGCGCCGCAGGTGCAGAAGCCCGGACAGGTGCGGCTGTACCGCATGCCGACCTCGCTCGAGCGGCGGGGCGATTTCTCGCAGACGCTCGACGCGAACGGACGCCTGGTCTACATCAAGGATCCGCTCAGCTCCGGCGCGTGCAACGCGGCGACCGGCGGGGCCGGCTGCTTCACGAACAACGTGATTCCGTCGAGCCGGCTCGATCCGAACGCGCTGGCGCTCCTGAACATGATGCCGCTGCCGAACGTGTCGTGCTCGACGCCGGGCTGCGGCGCGCTG
>QHWK01000312.1 GCA_003223775.1 Acidobacteriota bacterium | reverse complement strand
CGGCGGCGACATCGAGAAGTGCCAGCAGGGGATCATCTACATCGACGAGGTCGACAAGATCTGCCGCAAGGACGAGAACCCCTCGATCACGCGCGACGTGTCGGGCGAAGGCGTCCAGCAGGCGCTCCTGAAGATCCTCGAAGGCACCGTCGCGAACGTGCCGCCGCAGGGCGGACGCAAGCACCCGCACCAGGAGTTCTTCCAGGTCGACACGAGCAACATCCTCTTCATCTGCGGCGGCGCCTTCGTCGGCCTCGACAAGCAGATCGAGCGGCGCGTCGGCAAGAAGACGCTCGGCTTCAAGGCCGACGTGAAATCGCTGCGCAGCCGCGACATCGGCGCCACGCTGGAGCAGCTCGAGCCGCAGGACCTGATCAAGTACGGGCTCATCCCCGAGTTCGTCGGCCGCCTGCCGGTCGTCGGCACGCTGCACGAGCTCGACAAGCCGGCGCTCATCCAGATCCTCACGCAGCCGCGCAACGCGATCACGCGGCAGTACATGAAGCTGTTCGAGTACGAGAACGTGAAGCTCCGCTTCACCGACGACGCGCTCGAGGCGATCGCGGAGTCGGCGCTCGAACGGAGGATCGGCGCACGCGGCCTCCGGATGATCATCGAAGACCTGATGCTCGACCTGATGTATCAAGTGCCGAACCAGAAGAAGGTCCGCGAGGTGACGATCACCCGCGAAGTCGTCCTCGCCAAGGACAAGCCGATCACCCTGATCGAGAAAGCTGGATAGATGGCTCATGGCTAAAGGCTGATGGCAAAGGGCTGATGGAGCGTTTCCATCGCCCATATGCCATGAGCCATCCGCCATCAGCCATTCCGTTATGGAGACCCCGTTGGAAGTCTACGAAACCCTCCCGATCGTGCCGTTGCGCGACGTGGTCGTATTCCCGCACATGATGATGCCGTTCGTCATCGGACGGCCCTCGTCGACGCGCGCGCTCGAGCACGCGCTCATGAAGGACAAGCGGATCTTCCTCGCGGCGCAGCACGACGCGTCGGTCGACGATCCCCGGCCGGAAGACATCTTCACGATGGGCTGCGTCGCCAACGTCGTCCAGAGCCTGAAGCTGCCCGACGGCAACATCAAGGTGCTGGTCGAGGGCGTGGACCGCGCGCGCGCCGTCGAGTGGAAGGAAGACAAGGGCTTCTACCGCGTCGTCGTCAAGGTGCTGGCGAAGCAGCGCGAGACCAGCGCCGACGCCGAGCAGACGATGAGCCGCGTCGTGGCGCTCTTCGAGCAGTACGTGAAGCTCTCGAACAACCTGCACTACGACGCGATGATCGCGGCCGTGCGCGTGGACGATCCCGGCAAGCTCGCCGACACGATCGCCGCGCATCTCTTGATCGGCGTGGACGAGAAGCAGAATCTCCTCGAGATCATCTCACCGCTCGAGCGCCTCAATCGCATCGCGGGCATCCTCGAAATCGAAGTAGACAAGCTCCAGGTGGACCGCAAGATCCAGTCTCGCGTCAAGAAGCAGATGGAGAAGGCCCAGAAGGAGTACTACCTCAACGAGAAGATGAAGGCGATCCAGAAGGAGCTGGGCCGCAAGGACGAGAAGGGCAACGAGGTCGACGAGCTGAAGAAGAAGATCGAGACGTCGAAGATGCCGAAGGACGTCGAGGAGAAGGCCATCCAGGAGCTGAAGCGCCTGGAAGCGATGCCGCCGATGTCCGCCGAAGCGACCGTCTCGCGCAACTACCTCGATTGGCTGATCGCCGTGCCGTGGCAGAAGAAGAGCCGCGAGAGCCGCGATCTGAAGCGCGCTGAAGAGATCCTCAACGAGGATCACTACGGGCTGGAGAAGATCAAGGAGCGCATCCTCGAGTTCCTCGCCGTCCGCGCGCTCGTGAAGAAGCCGAAGGCGACCATCCTCACCTTCTCCGGACCTCCTGGAGTCGGCAAGACCTCGCTCGCCAAGTCGATCGCGCGCGCGATGAACCGCCAGTTCGTGCGGCTGTCGCTCGGCGGCGTCCGCGACGAGGCGGAGATCCGCGGCCACCGCCGCACCTACATCGGCGCGTTCCCCGGCCAGATCATCCAGATGATGAAGAAGGCCGGCACGATGAACCCGGTGTTCCTGCTGGACGAAGTCGACAAGATGTCGATGGACTTCCGCGGCGACCCGTCGGCGGCGCTCCTCGAAGTGCTCGATCCGGAGCAGAACAACACGTTCCTGGATCACTACCTCGACGTCGAGTACGACCTGTCGAGCGTGATGTTCATCTGCACGGCCAACGTGCTGCACACGGTTCCGCAGGCGCTGCGCGACCGGATGGAAGTGATGCAGCTCGCCGGCTACACCGAGCTCGAGAAGGTCCAGATCGCGCAGAAGTTCCTCGCGCCAAAGGCGATCGAGAACGTCGGCCTCACGAACGACAACATCACGTTCGTCGAAGAGGCTTTCTCCACGATCATCCAGCGCTACACGCGCGAAGCGGGCGTCCGCAACCTCGAACGCGAGATCTCGTCGGTCTGCCGCAAAGTGGCGCGCAAGGTCGTCGGCGAGGGAAAGAGCTTCAGCCAGGAGATCAACTCCGAGAAGGTGACGCAGTATCTGGGCGTGCCGAGATTCCGCAACACGATGGCGGAGGAGACCAACGAGATCGGCATCGCGACAGGGCTCGCGTGGACCGAGGTCGGCGGCGAGATTCTCGTGACGGAAGCCACGCTGATGCCGGGCAAGGGGCACCTGACGCTCACCGGCAAGCTCGGCGACGTGATGCAGGAGTCGGCGCAGGCGGCGATGAGCTACGTGCGCTCGAAGGCTGAAGAGTTCGGCATCGCGAAGGATTTCAACAAGCGGACCGACGTCCACGTGCACGTGCCGGAAGGCGCGATCCCGAAGGACGGGCCGTCGGCGGGCATCACGCTCGCGACCGCGCTCGTGTCGGCGCTCTCGCGCAACCCGATCCGCAAGGACCGAGAAGGACCTGGCGGACATTCCGAAAAACGTGCTGGACTCGTTGAACGTCTACATGGTCCAGACGATGGACGAGGTCCTGAAGATTGCGCTGGCCCAGCCGATGGCGGGGCGCCTCCCCGCCGCGACGCAGGCCGAGCCCGTGGACGTCGTCGACGACACCATTACGCACTGAACCCGTCATGGCTCATGGCTGACGGCTGATGGCATAGGGTTGATGGCGCAGCCATCGTCCATAGCCATTCGCCATTAGCCCTCGCCATGAAGGCCGACGCGAGCTTCGTCCGGAGCGCCGCGAGCGTAGACGATTTGCCGCGCGACGGCGCTGCGGAGATTGCTCTCGTCGGGCGATCCAACGTCGGCAAATCGAGCCTGATCAACGCGCTTGTGCGGCAGCGGCTGGCGCGGACCAGCGCCGCGCCCGGCAAGACGCGGCTGGCCAACATCTATCGCGTGCGCCGCGGCGGCGGTCCGCCGATCTATCTGGTGGACCTGCCGGGGTACGGCTACGCGCGCGGCGGGCGGGACGCGGCGGTGGAGTTCGAAGCCTTGACCGCCGGGTTTTTCGGCCGCGCGGGCCAGGCAGGCTGCGCGAGCCCGCCAGACCTCACTGCGCTGCTCCTGGTCGACGCGCGGCATCCGGGGCTCGCGAGCGACGCGGCGGCGTGGCAGTGGCTGCAGCAAACCGTTCGACGATGCGCGGTCGTCGCGACCAAGATCGACAAGCTCGCGCGCGGCGAACGGATCCGCGCGATGAGAGAACTCGAATCCGTGTGTGAAACATCCGTGCTGCCGGTCTCGGCGGTCACGGGCGAAGGACTGGACGAACTGTGGAAACTGATCGACCGACAACCGAGCAACCGGCCGCCGCGGCCCCCCAGCAACAACAGCAGCCGCAGCCTGCCGCCCCCAAAGGGAACGGGCACGCCGGCACGCCGCCCCCCGAGAAGCTGGAGCTCTCGACGCTCAAGGACATGAGCACCGGCGCGCTGACGAAGATCGCGAAGGGGCTCGACGTCCCCGGTGCGACCGGCATGCGCAAGCAGGAGCTGATCTTCGAGATCCTCAAGGCGCGCGCCGAGAAGAGCGGCTTGATCTTCTCCGAGGGGGTGCTCGAGGTGCTGCCCGACGGCTTCGGGTTCCTCCGCGCGCCGGACTACAACTACCTGCCGGGGCCGGACGACATCTACGTGTCGCCGTCGCAGATCCGCAAGTTCGACCTGCACACGGGCGATACGGTGTCGGGTCAGATTCGCCCGCCGAAGGACGGCGAGCGCTACTTCGCGCTGATCAAGGTGGAGGCCGTGAACTTCGAGCCGCCGGAGCACGCGCGCGAGAAGGTGTTCTTCGAGAACCTGACGCCGCTCTATCCGCAGTCGAAGATCGCGCTCGAGACCGAGGCCGAGAACCTGTCGGCGCGGGTGCTCGACATGATGGTGCCGATCGGCAAGGGACAGCGCGGCCTCATCGTCGCGCCGCCGCGCACCGGCAAGACGATGCTGCTGCAGAACATCGCGAACAGCATCACGCACAACCATCCCGAGGTGTACCTGATCGTGCTGCTCATCGACGAGCGGCCCGAGGAGGTCACCGACATGCAGCGCTCGGTGCGCGGCGAAGTGATCTCGTCGACGTTCGACGAGCCGGCGCAGCGCCACGTGCAGGTCGCCGAGATGGTGATCGAGAAGGCGAAGCGGCTGGTCGAGCACAAGAAGGACGTCGTGATCCTGCTCGACTCGATCACGCGGCTCGCGCGCGCCTACAACACGATCGTGCCGCCGTCGGGCAAGGTGCTGTCGGGCGGCGTCGACAGCAACGCGCTGCAGCGGCCGAAGCGCTTCTTCGGCGCGGCGCGCAACATCGAGGAAGGCGGCTCGCTGACGATCATCTCGACCGCGCTCGTCGACACCGGCTCGCGCATGGACGAAGTGATCTTCGAGGAGTTCAAGGGCACCGGCAACCTCGAGATCCACCTGGATCGGAAGCTCACCGATCGCCGCGTCTTCCCGTCGATCGACATCCAGAAGAGCGGGACGCGGAAGGAAGAGCTGCTCATCCCGAAAGACGATCTCAACCGAGTGTGGGTGCTGCGCAAGGTGCTCACGCCGCTGTCGCCCGTCGAGGCGATGGAGCTTCTGCTGTCGCGGATGGCGAAGACCAAGACCAACCAGGATTTCCTGGCGTCGATGTCGAATGGCAGCAAGGGGTAAGAACTCCGACAAAGTCAAAAGTGAAAAGAGAAAAGTTAGAAGTACGGATCAGAGTACTTCTAACTTTGCGTGCGTCTCATCTCAATTTTTAACTTTTAACTTTTAACTTTTAACTTTATCGATCGCCGCCGATCAGATCCCCAATCGCGCCGAGTGCGCCGCCGAGATCGCCGCGGCGCGTCTCTTCCTTACCGCCGTGGAACGCCGCGAGCACCCGGTCGGCCAGCCGCGAGAACGGCAGCGTCTGCACCCAGACGCGCCCCGGCCCGGTCATCGCCGCGAAGAACAGTCCCTCGCCTCCGAACAACGCCGTCTTGATCCCGCCGACGAACTCGATGTCGTACACGACTGTCGGGTCGAAGGCGACGAGGCAGCCGGTGTCGACCTTGAGTGTCTCGCCCGCTTTCAGCTCGAACGGCACGATCGTGCCGCCGCTGTGCACGAACAGTTCGCCCGAGCCCTCGAAGCGCTCGAGAATGAAACCCTCGCCGCCGAAGAACCCGGCGCCGAGCCGCTTCGTGAACTCGACCGTGATGTTGATGTCGCCGTCGGCGCACAGGAACGAGCCGCGCTGGCAGAGCATCGCGCCGTTCTGCAGCGGCATCCGGATGATCTTGCCGGGGTACGGCGCGCTGAACGCGACCG
>QHWK01000311.1 GCA_003223775.1 Acidobacteriota bacterium | reverse complement strand
ATCAGTCCGGAAACCGTCGGAAAGTTCCAGACCGAGTGGCTCGGCCTGACGATCCCGTTTCCGCTCTACGGAATCTTCCGATACCTGTACCTCGTGCATCAGCGCGAGGGCGGCGGCAGCCCGGCCGATCTGCTGCTTGCCGACCGTCCGCTGCTCGCCTGCGTGGCGCTGTGGGCGCTCGCCGTCGCGCTGATCATTTACAGACCGCTCTGATCAGGAGCGGATCTGCGCCAGCTGGCTGTGTATGGCCGAATTCAACCTACGCTCCGACTCGGTGAACGTCGAGCAGATCATGGAGCAGCTCCGCGCGCGCATCCGCGAGAAGCGCGGCGTCGACTACACCGAGCAGCAGATTCGCGAGCTGGCCGCGGTGAAGCTCGAGAAGTTCCTCGACCCGCGCGGGGTCCGCTCCGATCTGCTCGAGCAGTTCCGGAAGGCGCAGCCGGCGTACGAGCCGCCTGAGCTCCCGAACTTCGCGTTCGAGGACTCGACGCTCTTCGAGTCGCACCGCGCGGCGATCCGCTGGCTGCGCAAACTGCTCCTTCCGATCCTGAAGCTGTTCTTCAACCCGAACCCGTTGATTCAGGCGCTGCACATCCAGTCCCAGCTGAACACGATGAACGCCGAGCGCGAGGCGCGGCGCGAGGCGACGCGCCGGCAGCTCGATCAGCTGTACTACGAGCTGATTCACAACCTGGTTGTCGAGGCGACGAGGCTCGGGATCGAGGTGAAGAACCTCAAGATGCGGCTCGAGTCGGTGTCGAGCCGGCTCGAGTTCAACGAACGCCGCGCGCGCGCGCTCGAGAGCGTCGTCGTTTACAAGCCGAGCGGCGCGGAAAGCGAGCGGCCGCCACGGCAGCAGCCGCCGCCGCCGCAGTCGCAGCCGCAGCCGCAGCTGCGTGGCCAGGCGCCGCCGCAGGTGTCGTACGTGGCGCCGGCCGCGGAGAGCGCGCCGACGCCGCAGCCGGCGCCGGCGGGTGGATCGCCGACGGGCGTCGAAGGTCCGGGGCAGCGAAGCCGGCGGCGGCGCCGCCGGCGTGGACGCCGCGGCGCAGGATCGGCAGCGGCGATCATGGGAGCGCCCGCCGCGCAGAGCACGTCCGACACTGCCGGCACGATCGCCGGCGATGCGATCTCCGTGTCCGAAGCGGAGGCCGTCGACGAGTACGAAGGCGGAGACGAGGGCGGCGCCGCGCCGGCGCCGGCCGCGGAGGCCGCCGAGACGCGCCGCGAATCCTCGGGCGCCGAACCGCCGCCGGCGCCCGCGCCGGACCGGAGCGGAGAACCCGACCCGCAGTGAAGATCGCCGTCGTCGTCCAGCGCTACGGGCAGGCGGTGAACGGCGGCGCCGAGCTCCATGCGCGGTACATCGCCGAACATCTGGCGCGGCACGCGCAGGTCGAAGTCCTCACCACGTGTGCGAGCGATTACGTGACGTGGCGCAACGAGCTCCCGCCTGGCGTCGAGCAGGTGAACGGTGTGCCGGTTCGGCGGTTTCGCGTGAAGCACGAGCGCGATCCGCGCGTGTTCGCGAAGCGATCGGATCGCGTGTTCGACGAGCGGCACTCGATCGGCGACGAGCTCGACTGGCTGGACGCGGAAGGGCCGACGAGCCCCGCGCTCATCGATCACATCTCGAAGCACGCCGCCGACTTCGACTACTGCCTGTTCTTCAGCTATCGCTACTACCACGCGTACTACGGCGCGCGCGCCGCATCCGGGCGGGCGATCCTCGTCCCGACCGCCGAGCGCGACGCGACGATCGGGTTGTCGATCTTTCAGCCGCTGTTCCGAAGCGTGCGCGCGCTGATGTACAACTCGCCCGAAGAGCGCGCGATGATCAACGCCGTCTCGGGCAACGAGGCGGTGCCGGGCGTGGTCGTCGGCGTCGGGTCGAACGTCCCGAACAACGCGCAGCCGGCGCGCTTCCGTCAGCAGCACAACGTCCGCGGTCCGTTCGCGATCTACGTGGGCCGCGTCGATCGCAACAAGGGGTGCAACGAGCTGTTCGAGTATTTTCAGGAGTACCTGAAGGACGCGGCCGGCAAGCTGTCGCTGGTCCTCATCGGCCACTCGCTGCTCGAGATTCCGCCCCACCCGCGCATTCGCCATCTCGGCTTCCTCGACGACGCCGACAAGTTCGACGCGATCGCGGGTGCGGAACTGCTGATCATGCCGTCCTACTACGAGAGCCTCTCGATGGTGGCGCTCGAGGCGTGGGCGCTCGGGCGGCCGGTGCTCGCCAACGGCAAGTGCGACGTGCTGAAAGGGCAATGCATCCGCAGCAACGCGGGGCTCTACTACGACGACGGCGCCGAGTTCCTCGGCACGCTCGAGGCGCTCGAGCAGAACCGCTGGCTCGCCGGATCGCTCGGCCGCAACGGGCGGCAGTTCTATCGGGAGAACTATGACTGGCCGGTAATCGAGCACAAGTACCTCGAGATGTTCGATCGGCTGAAGAAAGAGGCGCCGCGGCCGATTGTCGATCCGCTGCCAGGCTGGTTCGACCGGCGGCGCCAGGATCTGCGGCCCGCCGAAGAGGTGATCGCGGGCCTGCCGACCGGCCCCGCCGGACGCCAGACGGCGGCCGCGCCGCACCGCGCGGCGGCCGATGCCGCCGGGCGGAGACGGGCGTGATCCGGATTCACCAGGTGCTGGCGACGCTCGGCTACGGCGACGCGATCGGCCACGAGGTGCTCGGCATCCAGCGGGTGCTGCGCGGCGCCGGGTACGAGTCTGACATCTTCGTCGAGACGGCGGACCATCGCCTCGAGCCGCTGACGCGCGACTATCGCGAACTGGTCGACGCCAGCCACCGCGACAATCTGCTGCTGCACCATTTCTCGCTCGGCTCGAAGGCGTCGCGCACGGCGTACGCGCTGCCGGATCGGATGGCGCTCGTCTATCACAACATCACGCCGCCCGAATACTTCGTCGGCGTGCACCGCACGCTGGCGCGCCAGACCTTCCGCGGACGGCGCGAGCTGAGGGCGTACGCGGACCGCTGCGATCTCGCGCTCGGCGACTCGGAGTTCAACCGCGCGGACCTCGAAGCGCTCGGCTTTCCGCGCACTGCCGTCCTGCCTGTCGTGCCGGATTTCTCGCCCCTGGATCGCGAGCCGAACTGGCTCGTCGCGCGCGACTTCGACGACGAGTGGACGAACGTGCTGTTTGTCGGCCGGATGATCGCGAACAAGAAGATCGAGGACCTCATCCGCTGGTTCCACGCGTATCACACGGTCTTCAACCCGCGATCGCGGCTGCTGCTGGTGGGCGCGCAGACGCAGTTCGAGCGCTACGTCGCCTCGCTCCACCAGCTCGTCGCGACGCTCGGCACGCCGCACGTCCATTTCATCGGCCACGTGACTGACGAGGAGCTCGTCGCGTTCTACGACGCGGCC
>QHWK01000310.1 GCA_003223775.1 Acidobacteriota bacterium | reverse complement strand
ACGGCCCAGATGTTCCTGAAGCCGGAGGGGCAGCGCCTGCGGCTGCTCGTCCGCGTGCCGCTGCAGGCCATGCGGGACATGGACTACCCGAAGCCGCGCGGCACGACGCGCGCCGACCTGATGGACCTGGGCCGCGCCGACAGCACGCTGCGCGACGCCGCGACGCTCTGGGTGGGCGACTTCGTGGACGCCTACGAGAACGACGTCCCGCTCGGCAAGCCGGCGCTCGCCGCCGTCCGCGCCTCGCTGCCGTCGGACCGCTCGTTCACGTCGTACGAGGAGGCGCTGGCGCACGTCGGCGCGCCGCCGCTCGCGCCGGACACCGAGTTCGTCTGGAGCCAGGGGCTGCTCGACGTGCTGTTCGAGTATCCGATCCAATCGGAGCGCTCGAACTTCTCGATCGAGCCGCGGCTCGCGCGGCTGGGCATCCGCACGCTGACCGTGATGCGCTTCCTGCCGCCGGGCGGCGCGGTGCGCGCCTTCGAGTTCTACGGCGACCCCGGGCTCGTCCGGCTCGACCCGAGCTGGCGGCAGGCCGCATGGCAGTTCATCAAGCTCGGGTTCTTCCACATCCTCGACGGCACCGATCACCTGCTGTTCCTCGGCTGCCTCGTCATCCCGTTCCGCCGCTTCCGCCCGCTGGTCGCGATCGTCACGGCGTTCACGGTGGCGCATTCGATCACGCTGATCGCGTCGGCGTACAACCTCGCGCCCGACGCGCTGTGGTTTCCGCCGCTCATCGAGACGCTGATCGCGACGTCGATCGTCTACATGGCGCTCGAGAACATCGTCTTCTCGGCGGAGCGCCAGCCGGAGAGCGCGGTGCGGCGCCGCTGGCTCGTCACCTTCGGCTTCGGCCTCGTGCACGGGTTCGGCTTTTCGTTCGCGCTGCGGCAGACACTGCAGTTCGCCGGCTCGCACCTGCTCGCGTCGCTGCTGTCGTTCAACATCGGGGTCGAGCTCGGACAGCTGCTCGTCCTCGCGCTGTTCATTCCCGCGCTCGGCGTCCTCTTCCGCTTCGCCGTCGCCGAGCGGCTCGGCACGATCATTCTTTCGGCGATCGTCGGGCACACGGCGTGGCACTGGATGGCCGATCGCTACGCGGTCCTGCGGCAGTACCGCTTCGAGTGGCCGGCCATCGACGCGGCGCAACTACGGCATGTCGATCTTGGAGACCGTGATCGCGCCGCCCTTCATCTCGCCAGTGAGCTTCACGGTGTGTCCCGCGTGCGTCGCCAGATCCTTGTTCTCCTGATTGGCGATCTGGAGCACCTTGCCGTCGATGACGAGCACGTACTTCGACCCGCCCCTGACGCACGCCTGCGTGCAGTCGCGGTCGGCCATCACGCCCTGGCCTTCGGCCGCTTCCTCGTGCTTCGCGCCGCAGGCGCTGTCGCTGATCTTTCCGCTCCACGTCTGCTCGGCCGCGCGCGGTGCCGCGGTGATCGCCAGAAGCACGGCAACAACAACCATCGCAAGATTCTTCATGACGCTCCGATGATAACAAATAAGGGCGCGACCCGCCCGGCCTGCCAGACCCGCCCGGCCTGCCAGGCCTCTTAGACCTCCGCCTCCGCGAGCGAAAGCATCGGCTGGCGGCCGGTCAGGACGCTGAGCGAGCGCATCGACGTCGTCACGAGGATGATCACGGCGCAGGCCATCATGATCGCCATGCAGATCGAATCGATGTAGCCCTGCGCCACGAGCGCCGGATCGGGTCCGACGACGAGCGGCCAGAAATTGTCGCGGATGTTCAGGAAGCCGGCGCTGAGCGTCGTCACCGAGAGGAAGCACATCGGCAGGAACGTGATCCACGCGTACTTCTGGCGCCCGATGTTGATGACGAGCGTCGTCCCGACCGCGAACGCGACGACGCCGAGCAGCTGGTTGGCGACGCCGAACATCGGCCACACGGTGGCGATGTTGCCGGTCCAGATGAAGTACGCCCACGACAGCACGATCACGACGGTCGCGAAGAGCGACGCCGGCACCGAGTCGGTGCGGCTGAGCGGCTTCCAGACGCGCCCGCCGAATTCCTGCAGCAGGAAGCGGCCGATGCGCGTCCCCGAATCGATCGTCGTCAGGATGAAGACCGCCTCGAACATGATCGCGAAGTGGTACCAGTACGCCATCAGGTTGCGCATGCCGGGCAGCCCGCTGAAGATCTGCGCCATGCCGACGGCGAGCGAGACGGCGCCGCCGGTGCGCCCGATCACGATCTCGCCGACCTCGCGCTGCAGCTCCGGCAGGTTCACGACCGACAGGCCGAGCGTCTTGAACACCGCCGGCGTGGTGTTGATCGCGTAGTAGTCGTTCGGATGGAGCGACGCCGCCGTAATCAGCGCGACGACGCCGACGACGCCTTCGATCAGCATCGCCCCATAGCCGATCGGCCGGATGTCGGTCTCGCGGTCGATCATCTTCGACGTCGTGCCCGTTGAGACGAGCGCGTGGAAGCCGGAGATCGCCCCGCACGCGATCGTGATGAAGACGAACGGGAACATCGCGCCGGGGAACACCGGGCCGCCGCCGCCGATGAACTGCGAGAACGCCGGCGCCTGGAGCGGCGGGTTGATCACTATCACGCCGAGCACGAGGAAGCCGATGACGCCGATCTTCATGAACGTGCTCAGGTACGCGCGCGGCGTGAGCAGCATCCAGACCGGCAGCGTCGCCGCCGCGACCGTGTAGAGCGCCATCGCGAACGTCACCTGATGATGGGTGAGCACGAACCAGTGGCCGATGCTCGACTCCGCGACGTTCTTGCCGAGGACCACGGCCAGGAACATCACGGTGATGCCGACGATCGTCGCCTCGGTCACCGATCCCTTGCGCCAGCGGAACATGTAGAAGCCCATCACGAGCGCGAGCGGGATCGTGACGAAGATCGTGAAGGTCGCCCACGCGCTCTCCGCGAGCGCGTTGACGACGATGATGCCGAGCCCGGCCATCGCGATGACGAGCACGAAGAGCACCGCGATGGCCGCGGTGAGGCCGGCGAGCGGACTCACTTCGGTCCGCGCGATGTCGGAGAGGGAGCGCCCGCCGCGGCGCACCGACGCCCACAGCCAGAAGGAATCCTGGACCGCGCCGCCGAGGCAGACGCCGGCGACGAGCCAGATGAACCCGGGCGCGTAGCCGAACTGCGCGGCGAGCACGGGGCCGACGAGCGGCCCGGCGCCGGCAATCGCGGCGAAATGGTGGCCGAAGAGCACCCACCGGGTCGTCGGAAAATAATTCGAGCCGTCGTTCTTGGTGTGCGCGGGCGTGACGCGCGTATCGTCCAGCACCCAGAGCTTGGCAGCGATGAAGGCGCTGTAGTAGCGGTACGCGATGACGAGAATGCCGAGGATGGGGACGATGATGTACAGGGCACGCATATCAAATGGATTCTAGCAGGGAGCGGTATTTCATAAGTAACCGATAAGGTTCCGCTGCCGCGCCGGCACTATACTCGAAAAGATGTCGCCGTTTCGCCGCCTCTTTCGATACGCGGTCCGCTACCGCGGCAAGTTCGTCGCCGGGCTGGCGTGCGTGGTCGTCACGCGATCGGTGTGGCTGGCGGGGCCGACCGTGCTCGGCTACGCCGTCGACGATCTGACGCGCGGCGTCACGCGGACGAAGCTCGCGGCGTACGGCGCGCTGCTCCTCGCGATCGGCTGCGTCGGCGGCCTCTTCCAGTTCCTGCAGCGCCGGATCATGATCGGCGCGTCGCGCGACATCGAATACGACATGCGCAACGACTTCTTCGCGCACCTGGAGAAGCTGCCGCTGGCGTATTTCCAGTCGCACCGCACCGGCGATCTGATGTCGCGCGCCACCAACGATCTGAACGCGGTTCGCATGATGATCGGCCCGTCGGTGATGTACTCCGCGAACACGATTCTGACGTTCGCTGTCGCGCTGGCGGTAATGATGTCGATCGATCCGCGGCTCACGCTCTGGTCGCTCGTGCCGCTCCCGTTCGTGTCGATCTCGGTGAAGTACTTCGGCAGCGCGATCCACAAGCGCTTCGAGCAGATTCAGGCGCAGCTCTCCGAGGTGAGCGCGGTCGCGCAGGAAGCGCTGTCCGGCGTTCGCGTCGTCCGCGCGTACCGGCAGGAGGACGCCGAGATCGAACGGTTCCGCCGATCGAACGACGAGTACCTCGCGCGCAACCGCCGGCTGATTGTGATCCAGGGATTCTTCTTTCCGAGCATGAGCTTCTTCCTCGGCCTCGGCGCGCTCGTCGTCCTCTGGCTGGGCGGCCGCGCGGTGATCGCCGGACGCATCACGCTCGGTCAGTTCGTCGCCTTCAACGCGTACTTGACGATGCTCAGCTGGCCGATGATCGCCTTCGGTTGGGTGACGAACATGCTCCAGCGCGGCATGGCGTCGTGGAAGCGGATGCTGGAGGTGCTCGAGACGCAGCCGGCGATCGCCGACGAGCCAACGGCGCAAAGGAAGCCAGAACCGCAGAGTATTCGTGGGGCGATCGAGTTTCGCGACCTGACGTTTTCGTACGGCGATGGCGCGCGCGTTCTGCAGCACGTGTCGGCGGCGATCGAGGCGGGGCAGACGGCGGCGCTCGTCGGCCCGACAGGATCGGGCAAGTCGACGCTGATCTCGCTGCTCGCGCGGCTGCACGATCCGCCGCCCGGCACGGTGTTCATCGATGGCGTCGACGTGCCGTTCGGGTTGGACGCCAACGACCACGCTCGGGCGGCGCCTTCAGGGTTGCCGGAGGCGGGCCTGAAAGGCTCGCCCTACGAGCGCGACCGCGCCGATCGCATTCGCGCCGCCGCCGCCGTCGCGCGGCTCGACAAGGACGTCGCCGATTTCCCGCACGGCTACGAGACGATGGTCGGCGAGCGCGGCATCACGCTCTCCGGCGGGCAGAAGCAGCGCACGGCGCTCGCGCGCGCGATCGTCGTCGATCCGCGGATCCTGATTCTGGACGATGCGCTGTCGGCGGTGGACACGTACACGGAAGAGGAGATTCTGTCGCGCCTGCGCGGCGTGATGCGGGAGCGCACGTCGCTCATCGTGTCGCACCGCATCTCGACCGTGCGCGATGCCGACGTCATCTTCGTGCTGGACGACGGCCGCATCGCCGAGCGCGGGACGCACGACGCGTTGATCCGCCGGAACGGTCTCTACGCGGCGCTCCACAAGAAGCAGCTGCTCGAAGAGGAGCTGGCGGCCTCGTAAGCGCGATCGGCCACGCAGAGCATCGCCGCGGCACGATCCGGCAAAGTTCATGTCTGGAGGAGCACATGCGGCGAACAGTGTCGATCATCATGCTCGCGGCGGTCGCAGCCGGCGCACTCGTGTTCGCGCAGACCGCGCCGCCGCGGCCGATGAGTCCCCCCGGCAGCGCGCATGCGCAGGTCCTCGGCACGTGGGCGAAGCCGGCGCGGCCCGCCTTCACGCTGGGACGCGAGAACTACGAGGGCGGCAAGTGGATCGAGGTCACCTACGGCCGGCCGCTGCAGCGCGGGCGCGACGTGTTCGGATCCGGCGAGAACTACGGCAAGGCGGCGCTCGACGTCGGCGCGGCAGGGTTTCCGCCGCCGCCGGTGTGGCGCGCCGGCGCGAACGTCTCGACGCGCCTCAAGACAGAGGCGGCGCTCGCCTTCGGCGGGAAGACCGTCCCGGCCGGCGAATACAGCCTGTTCATCGATCTGAAGCCGTCGCAGTGGACGCTGATCGTGTCGAGCTGGCCCGCGCAGGCGAAGTTCGATCCGCAGGACAAGACGGCGCTCTGGGGCGCGTACGGCTATACGCCCGACAAGGACGTTGCGCGTATTCCGATGAAGGTGGACACGCTGCCGTTCGCCGTCGAGGAGCTCACGTGGAGCTTCGTCGACATGACGAACGACGGCGGACGCCTGGCCCTCATGTGGGGCAAGACGATGGGCAGCGCGCCGTTCACCGCGCGGTGACGCGCGCCGAACGGCGACTGCGCATTTCGGGTTGACATCCTACCCGAAGGTCCGCCATCCTCAGGTTGAATGTCTACCCGGCAGGCGCCGGCTAGGCGGGGCGGCGGAGGCGAGCGCCATGTTCAGACCGACGCGCAGCGACGAGGACTTCAGGGCGGAGGTCGACGCCCATCTGCAACTCGAAATCGAGCGGCTGCAGGAGGAAGGCCTGAGCGCCGACGAGGCGCGGGCGGCCGCGCGGCGCGCGTTCGGCAACGTCACGCTCGTCGGCGAGCGCTTCTACGAATCGCGGCGCTGGGTCTGGCGCGATCATCTGTGGCAGGACGCCGTCGTCAACGAGGCGACGGCTCGACTGTTGTGGCCGAACGAGGACGCACTCGGGCAGCACGTGAAATTGTCCCCGACGGCGGCGTCGTGGGCGACCATTGTCGGCGTCGTCGCGGATGCGCGGACCGAATCGCTGACCGACCCACGCGTGCCGCTCGTGTTCTCGAGCCTGTATCAGCGGCGCTCGAAGCACCTCGCGATATTCCTGCGCGGCTACATGGATCCGGCGGCAGCCCCCGATGCCGTGCGCGAGCTCGTGCAGGCGATCGATCCGACGCTGCCGGTATTTGGCGCGCGCATGCTCAAGGAAACCGTGTCGGCGTCGCTCGCCGAGCGCCGGTTCTCGATGGAGCTCGTGGGAGCGTTCGCGCTCACGGCGCTGCTGCTCGCGGGCCTCGGCATCTACGGCGTCGTCTCGTTCATGGTCGGCGACCGCACGCGCGAGATCGGCCTCCGTCTCGCGCTCGGCGCGCAGAAGCGGACGATCCTGCGGACGATTCTGTATCAGGGGTTGAAGCTCACCGTCGCGGGCGCGATCGTCGGCCTGGCGTGTGCGCTGATCGTGTCGCGCCTGATGGCCGGCGTGCTGTTCGGCGTGCGGCCGACCGACCCGGCCACGTTCGTCGGCGTCGCCGCGCTCCTGATCGCGGTCGGCGTCGTCGCGTGTTACATCCCGGCGCGGCGCGCGATTCAGATGGATCCGATGATCGCGCTGCGCCACGAATAACGCGCGCGAGCTCGTCTACTGGTGACGCGCCGAGGCCGGCGCTGGTTCCGCCTTCCGCTGCGGCGCCGCAAACTCGCCGAATGCGATCGCATCGTTCACGCGGTCGACGCGGATCGTCGCCGAATCGCGCCTCACGGCGACGACGACCGCGTCGCCGACGACGATCGGCTTCCGCTCGCCGCGGCTTTCGCGCCGGAAGAGCGTCAGGCGCTGTCCCGGATGGATCGCCTGATCGGCGCCGCGATCGATGACCATGAACCGCCGCGGCGCGCCGAGCAGCTGTCCTGCGTCAGCGAACAGAATCTGCGCAGCCTCGTCGAACGCCGGCGTCCCGGCGGGTTCAGGCGCCCGCACCGGCTCCGGCGTGAACGCCGCGAGCCGATCGCCGCGCATGATCTCATCGCACGTGTAGATCACGACCG
>QHWK01000309.1 GCA_003223775.1 Acidobacteriota bacterium | reverse complement strand
TCGCGCGATCGATAGCTCACCGTGCTCGCGATGATGACGACGTCCGGGTTCTTCGGATCGACGGCCGGCACCGGCAGATCGCCGCCGCCGATGCGCCCCGCCGGCCGCGCGTCGGTCGTGATCCGCGTCCAGTGCTCGCCCGCATCGTCGGAGCGATAGATGCCGACGCCGCGCGGGTTCGCGACTGTCGCGTAAATGCGATTCGGATCGCTCGGCGCGACGGCGACGTCGGCCTGCACGACGCCTCCTCCGTCGGCTTCGCCCGACGGCAGGCCGTCGGTCAGCTGACGCCACGTGCCGCCGCCGTCGGTCGATTTGAAGATCCCGCCGCTCGTGCCCGCCCACGCGCCGTTTTCCCACGGCCCCTGCCGCTGCTCCCACAAGCACGCGTAGACGATCTCGGGGTTGCGCGGATCGAATTCGAGATCGGAGGCGCCGGTGTTCTCGTCCTTCGACAGCACTTTCTGGAACGTGCGTCCGCCGTCGGTCGATCGGTAGACGCCGCGTTCCTCGTTCGGACCGTACGGATGCCCGAGCACGGCGACGAACAACCGGTCCGCGTTCCGCGGGTCGACGATGATGTAGGGAATCTGCTGGCCGTCGCGCAGGCCGAGGTGGGCCCAGGTGGCGCCCGCGTCGGTGGACTTGTAGACGCCGTCGCCGACCGACAAGTCGGGCCGGGGAAGCCCTTCGCCGCTGCCCACATAGACGATGTTCGCGTCGGAAGGTGCGACGGCAATCGCGCCAATCGATCCGGTCGGCTGATCGTCGAAGATCGGCGTCCACGTGCGTCCGAAATCGGTCGTTTTCCAGACGCCGCCGTTCACCGCGCCCATGTAGAAGACGTTCGGCTGGCCGCGCACGCCGGTGATCGCCTTCGTGCGGCCGCCGCGAAACGGCCCGATCGGCCGCCATTTCATCTCCGCGAACAGATTTGTCTCGGCGCGCTGCGCGCCGACTCGACCAATCGATGGCATGAGCGCCGCGACGACGGCGAGCCCAGCCAAACAGGCAGACTTATTGCTTTTTACTTTCATGAAAGGCTCAATTGGCCACCAAGTTGACTGAAAACCGTACGCCTGAGCTCAGGTTGCGTATTCGGTTGATATCGCTGCCCGCGCCAGGCGAATTGGACGACATCAGTCTCGAGCACTATCACGTGGGGCAGATCTATGTACTGCCCTCACAATTCGCGACGCTGCTGATCCTGAGCGGTCATGCCGAGCTGGTTGGTCAGGGTCAGGCGCGCGCCGAAGCCGCCGATTTCAGCAACCCACGGTTCCCGAAGAAGTAACCCACCCCTTCGATCGTGCAAGCGCAGCCGTCCACCGTTCGCGCATGGCGCGCGCGGCGCCTGGGGACATCTCCGGCTGGAATCGCCGGTCTACTTTCCACTGTCCGCTGATCGCGTCCACCGACGGCCAGTAGCCGACGGCGAGCCCCGCGAGGTACGCCGCGCCGAGCGCGGTCGTCTCGGTGACGGCCGGCCGGACGACGGGCACGCCGAGCAGATCCGCCTGCGTCTGCATCAACATGTCATTGGTCGCCGCGCCGCCGTCGACGCGCAGCTCCGCCAGCGCGATGCCTGAGTCGGCGGCCATCGCGTCGAGCAGATCCGCCACCTGGTAGGCGATGCTCTCGAGCGCGGCGCGCGCGATGTGCGCGGAGGTCGTGCCGCGCGTGATGCCGACGATCGTGCCGCGCGCGTACGGATCCCAGTGCGGCGCGCCGAGGCCGGCGAAGGCCGGCACCAGATAGACGCCGCCGTTGTCGGCGACGCTCGACGCGAGCGCTTCGATCTCCGGCGCGGTGCGCACGAGGCCGAGGCCGTCGCGGATCCACTGCACGACGGCGCCGCCGATGAAGACGCTCCCTTCGAGCGCGTACTCCGTGCTGCCGCCGCGCTGCCACGCGACGGTCGTGACGAGCTGCTGCCGCGACCTTGTCGGCGTCGTGCCGATGTTCTGCAGCAGGAAGCAGCCGGTGCCGTAGGTGTTCTTCGACATCCCCGGCTTCAGGCACATCTGGCCGAAGAGCGCCGCCTGCTGATCGCCCGCGAGGCCCGCGATCGGGACGCGCGCGATGCCGAGCGACGACGACACGTGTCCGTACACCTCGCTCGACGAGCGCACCTCCGGCAGCATGCTCGCCGGGATCTCGAACAGCCGCAGCAGCTCCTCGTCCCAGCGCATCGCGTGAATGTCGAAGAGCATCGTGCGCGACGCGTTGCTCGCGTCGGTGACGTGGCGCTCGTGCCCGGTGAGCTTCCAGACGAGCCACGTGTCGACGGTGCCGAACGCGAGCTTGCCGGCGTCGGCGCGCGCCCGCGCGCCCGGCACGTTGTCGAGGATCCAGCGGATCTTGCTCGCCGAGAAGTACGCGTCGACGAGCAGCCCGGTCTTCTCCTGGATCCGATCGGCGGCGCCGGCGGCTTTCAGCCGCTCGCAGAAGTCGGCGGTCCGCCGGTCCTGCCAGACGATCGCGTTGTGGACCGGCTCGCCCGTCTCGCGGTCCCAGACGATCGTCGTCTCGCGCTGGTTCGTGATGCCGATCGCGGCGACGTCGCGCGGCGCGGCGTGCGCGCGCCCGAGCGCCTCGACGGCGACGCCGATCTGCGACGCCCAGATCTCCTGCGGATCGTGCTCGACCCACCCGGCCTGCGGAAAGATCTGCGTGAACTCCTTCTGCGCGACCGCCCGGATCGCGCCGTCGCGATCGAACACGATGGCGCGCGAGCTGGTCGTGCCCTGATCGAGCGCGAGGATGAACGACATGGGCGCTCACTATACAATGACGCGCGAATGAACCACATCAGACGCGGAGGCCGTCATGCCGCGAGGCGTGTTTCGAGAGCTGCTTGCTGAATTTTTCGGCACGTTCGTCCTGATCGTCTTCGGCGTCGGCGTCGTCGCGCAGGTGGTCCTGAGCCGCAGCGCGGCGGGCACGTTCCTCTCGATCAACATCGCGTGGGGGCTCGCCGTCACGATGGGGTGTTATGTGTCGGCCGGCGTGACGGGGGCGCACCTGAATCCGGCGGTGACGCTGGCGCTCGCCGCGCGGCGCGCCTTCCCGTGGAACAAGGTCGCGCCGTACGCCGCGGCGCAGATCGCCGGCGCGTTCACCGCGTCCGCGGTCGTGTTCCTCACCTATCACGAGGCGCTCGCGGCGTTCGACGGCGGCGTGCGGCAGGTGCTCGGCGCGCAGGGAACGGCCGGCATCTGGGCCACCTATCCGCAGCCGTTTCTCAGCACGTTCCCCGGCGGCTTCATCGATCAGGTCGTCGGCACGGCGCTGCTCGTCGCGTGCATTTTCGGGATCACCGACAGCCGCAACTCGCCGGCGCCCGCGGGCCTCGCGCCGGTCGTCGTCGGCCTGCTCGTCGTCCTCATCGGCGCGACGTTCGGCTTCAACTCGGGCTACGCGATCAACCCGGCGCGCGATTTCGGGCCGCGCCTCTTCACGTTCGTCGCCGGGTGGGGC
>QHWK01000308.1 GCA_003223775.1 Acidobacteriota bacterium | reverse complement strand
CGCGTCGGCCTGAGCGGCGTCGCCGCCGCGGCTGTGCGCGTGCGCGAGCAGGCCGATCGCGCGGTGGAAGTCGTACTTCGCGTCCTTCGACACGACGCGCTCGAGATCCGCGCGCGCGGCGCCGAAGTCGTCGAGCGCGAGCTCCGCGATGCCGCGGCGGTAGTAGGGATCGAGCGAGTCCGATCGCGACGCCTCGATCACCTTGTCGTACAGCTCGCGCGCCTTCGCGAACCGGTTCTCCTCGAGATACAGATCGGCGAGCTCCTCCTGGTTGCCGACCGCCGGGTTGTCGAGGACGATCCGCTCGAGCTCGCGGATGCGGCGCCGCCGCGAAAAGTGCTCCAGCGAGCCGACGACGAGGCCCGCGTCCGGCAGGACCTCGGCGGCGATGTACACGAGCGCGCCGAGGCCGCCGCCGATGATGATGATCCAGAGCCAATAGGTGTCGGGCCGGCGGCGGACGAAATGGACGATCGCCACCGCCTGCAGGAGGATGCCCCACGGATAGAACAGCGCAGAGAAACCCATGCGCGCGAAAATTAAGAATTCGGAATTTGGAATTAAGAATTCGCGATCACGAATTCTTAATTCTTAATTCCTTTAATTCTTAATTGCACCGTCAGTGATCTCCAGTCCTCTGTCGATGATCGCGAACGCCTCGCGCAATTCGGTTTCGGTGATGCAGAGCGGCGGGTTCGTGAAGAACGTGTTCCACCGCAGGAAGGTGTAGAGCCCCTGCTCGCGGAAGAAGCGGCCGAGCGCCGCCATTTCCTCCGAGGTGCCGTTGAACGGGGCGAGCGGGATCTTCTTCGCCTTGTCGCGCACGAGCTCGACGAGCCCGAAGAGCCCGATCGACCGCGCCGCGCCGACCGACGGATGCCGCCGGGCGAGGTCGGCGTGCAGCTCCTTCATCACCGCGCCCATGCGCCGCGCGTTCTCGATCAGGCGATCGTCCTCGTACACCTGGATCGCGGCGAGCGCCGCCGCGCACGCGAGGGGATGGCTGTTGTAGGTGAGGCCGCCGTAGAAGACCTTGTCCCTGAACTGCTCGGCGATCGCGCGGCGCATGCCGACCGCGCCGAGCTGCACGTAGGCGGCGGTCAGCCCCTTCGCCATCGTGATCATGTCGGGCACGACCTTCCAGTGGTCGATCGCGAACCACTCGCCGGTGCGGCCGAAGCCCGCCATCACCTCGTCGCAGATCATCAGGATGCCGTGCTTCGTGCACAGCTCGCGCACGCCCTGCATGTAGCCGTCGGGCGGCACGAGCACGCCGTTGGTGCCGGTGACCGACTCGAGGATGAAGGCGGCGATGTGCTGCGGCCCCTCGAGCTCGATCACTTCCTCCAGCATCGCCAGCGACTGCTGCGCCGTGTCCCAGCCGCGGCCGATGCCGTGATAGGGATCGAGGACGTGGACGACGCCCGGCATGCCCGGCTCGGACGCCCAGCGCCGCGGATCGCCGGTGAGCATCATGCTGCCGGCGGTCGCGCCGTGGTACGAGCGGTAGCGCGCGAGAATCTTGTGGCGGCCGGTCGCCAGGCGCGCGAGCTTGATCGCGTTCTCGTTCGCCTCGGCGCCGCCGTTGGTGAAGAAGAAGACGTCGATGTCGCCTGGCGCGATCTCCGCGAGCTTCGCGCCGAGCCGCGCGCGCGGCTCGGTGGCCATGAACGGGTTGGCGTAGGCGAGCGTCTCGAGCTGCCGCTCGATCGCGCGGATCACGCGCTCGTCGCCGTGCCCGATGTTGACGCACATCAGCTGCGAGTTGAAGTCGATGAACCGCTTCCCCTCCGGCGTCCAGAAGTAGATCCCCTTGGCGCGCGCCACCGGAATCGGATCCACCTTCGACTGCGCCGTCCACTCGAAGAGCGTGTGCTTCTTCGACAGCGCAATCATCTCCTCGCCGCTCATCGTCGCCAGTGTTTCTGTGGCCATCACATCCTCGTTGAGAGACGTAGAATCACGAAGTCACGAAGATCCACGAAGACACGAAGAGGACGCCGTCACTTCCCTTTGAGCGCCGCCTCACGCTTCGCCCGGAACTCATTGCCCGGCTTCCACTCGGGGATCTTGTCCGCCTGCGCGACGCGGTAGCCGACCGCGAACAGCGCCGCGAGATCCTCGCGCGCGCCGCTCAGATCCCAGTCGGGCAGCACGACGTCCTTCGGCGTGTGATAGCGCGTCGAGGTCCACTCGTCGCGGATCTGCTTGCCGTATTCCGGTGGCTTGCCGATGTAGTCCACGCCGGCATCCGGATCGAGCGCCGGCACGCCTTCCTTCGCGAAGTTGAAGTGATCGGACCGGTAGTAGAAGCCTTTCTCCGGCTCCGCGTCGCCGTGGACGACGCGCCCCTGCTCGCCCGCCGCGTCGCGCGCGTAGTCGTCGAGGTCCGACGCGCCGAAGCCGACGAGCGTCAGGTCCTTCGTGCGGCCGTGGACGTTCCAGCTGTCCAGGTTGATGTCGGCCACGGTCTTCGCGAGCGGATACGCCGGCTGCACCGTGTAGTACTGCGAGCCGAGCAGCCCCTGCTCCTCCGCGGTGACGGCGAGGAACAGAATCGATCGACGCGGCGGCGACGGGAGCTTGCCGAACGCGCGCGCCACCTCGATGAGCGCCGCACACCCGAGCGCATCGTCTTCCGCGCCGTGAAAGATGCCCTCGGCCGTCCTGCCGAAATGATCCCAGTGCGCCGTGTAGACGACGGATTCGTCCTTCAGCTTCGGATCGCTGCCCTCGAGGCGGCCGAGCACGTTGCGCGAATCGATCGTGCGCAGCTTGTTCCTGATCTGCATCGACGCGGTGATGCCGAGCGGCACCGGCTTGAACTCGCGCGTCGCCGCCTGCTTCTTCAGATCGTCGAAGTCCTTCCCCGCGAGCTTGAGCAGCGTCTTCGCCGAGTCGAGCGTGATCCACCCCTCGATCGCCGCGCGGCTCATGTTCTTGTCGGGCGTCACGAGATCGAACTGCTCGCCCGTCTTCCCCTGCACGACGTTGAAGCCGTAGCCGGCCGGCCCGGTCTCGTGCACGATCAGCGCGCCGGCGGCGCCCTTCTGCGCGGCGATCTCGTACTTGTAGGTCCACCGGCCGTAGTAGGTCATCGCCTTGCCGCCGAACGTCTTCGGATCGAGCTCGGACGGGTTCGCCGGATCGGGCACCGGCGGATCGTTCACGAGCATCACGATCGTCTTGCCCTTCACGTCCACGCCCTTGAAGTCGTCCCACTTGTACTCGGGCGCGACGACGCCGTAGCCGACGAAGATCAACTCCGATCGCTCGATCGACGCCATGTCCGCGACGTGCTTCGTCCACGCGACGATGTCGTCCTTCCACCGGAGCGCCTGGAAGCGATCGCCCTTCCGGTACACGAGGCTCGTCGGCGTCGGCGTGATGCCGACGAGCGGCACTTTCTGGAAATAGGTGCCGTCGCTCATTCCCGGCTTCAACCCGACTTGGCGGAACTGATCCGCGATGTAGGCGACCGACAGCTCCTCGCCCTTCGTGCCGGGCGCGCGTCCTTCGTACGCGTCGGACGAGAGCGTTCTCGTGTGCGCGAGCAGCCCGTCGATGTCGATCATCGGCAGCTGGCCGATCGGCACGTGCATGATGCTGCCAGTCTATCTCCCGCCGTTCATGAGGTCGAGCGCTGCCAGCGCGAGCACTTTCGTCGCGCGCACGAGATCGTCGATCCGGCACCACTCGTCGGGCTGGTGCGCGAGCTCGAGCTCGCCCGGGCCGTAGGCGACGCAGTGCGGCACGCCGCCGATGCGCGCGACGTGCTTGTGGTCGTAGGTGCCGGGGCTCGCGACGAGCTCCGGCGCGCGGCCGACGACGCGGCGAATCGCGCGATCGAGCGCGCCGATCACCGGCGAGTCGTCGGGCGTCCGCGTCGGATGCACCACCATCAGATCGCGCAGCTCGAAGCGGACGCCGTGTGCATCGGCGCCGACGCGCTCGACGAGCTCGGCGATCTCGCGCTTCGCCGTCTCGAATCCTTCCTCGAGCAGAAAGCGTCGATCGAACACGGCGCGGCACAGGTCGGCGACGCACGGCGTCTGGATGCCGTCGATCGGCTGGCCGCCGTCGATGCCGTTGACGTTGATCGTCGCGTGCCGCGCGCCGGTCGGGACGACGGGGACGGCAGTGGTCCGCGTCGCGAGGCGCGGCATCAGATCGTCGCGCACCGCCTGCAGCAGCCGCCCCATGCCGTCCACGGCGCTGGCGCCGAGAAACGGCATGCTGCCGTGCGCGATCCGCCCGTGCGCCGTGACCTGAAACCAGTAGACGCCGCGGTGGCCGACGCAGATGCGATCGACGTTCAACGGCTCGGGGATGATGACGAAGTCGGTCCGCCCTTTGCCGATGCGGCCTATCTCCGCGAGGTGCGCGACGCCGGCAAAGCCGCCGCTCTCTTCGTCCACCGTGCCGCTGATCTCGATCGTGCCCGCAGGCCCGGCGCCGGCGCGCGCGATGACGTCGGCGGCGATGACGGCGGCCGCGAGCCCCGCTTTCATGTCGCACGCGCCGCGCCCGTAGATCCGTCCGTCGCGCACGACGCCGGCGAACGGATCGACCGTCCATCCGTCGCCCGGCGGCACGACGTCCATGTGCCCGTTCAAGTGGACGACGGCGCCCGGCCCGCCGCGCCGCGATCCGACGACATTCACGCGGGGATAGCGCGCACTGTGCTCGGGGCGGCCGTCGGCGACGATGTACTCGACGGCGAAGCCGCGCCGCAGCAGATCGTCGCCGATGAAGCGCGCGCACGCTTCGTACGCCTCGCCGGGCGGATTCACCGTCGGAATGCGCACGAGATCGACGGCGAGCTGCACGAGCTCGCCGGCCGCGCGATCGACTTCCGCGCAGACACGATCCGCGAGGGCGCCCGTCACGATGCGGTATTGTAGTGCGATGAAACGCGCGGCTCTTCTGCTCGCATGCGCGGCGGCGGCGGCGCTTGGGCCCGCGGCGCAGCCGTCCTCGCGCGCCGCGTTCGGGCTCACCGCCGTCGACGGCATCAAGGTCGGCCATCACACGCTCGCCGAGCGGCCGACCGGCTGCACCGTGGTTCTCGTCGACGGCGACGCGGTCGGCGGCGTCAGCCAGCGCGGCGGCGCGCCGGGCACGCGCGAGACCGATCTCCTCAACCCGCTGAACATGGTCGACAAGGTGAACGCCGTCGTCTTGTCCGGGGGCAGTGCGTTCGGCCTCGAGGCGGCGACCGGAACGGTGCGATGGCTCGAGGAGCACAACATCGGCTGGCCCGCGGGGCCGTCGAAAGTGCCGATCGTGCCGGCGGCGATCCTGTTCGACCTCGGTGTGGGCGGCAATGCGAAGATTCGCCCGACGGCCGACTGCGGCTACAAAGCGGCGGAGGCGGCGACAATCGGTCCGGTGCAGGAAGGCACCGTCGGCGCGGGCGCGGGCGCGACGGTCGGCAAGCTCGGAGGCATCGCGGAGCACACCGGCTATCCGAGCGGCCGCCGTCTGCCGATGAAGGGCGGGATCGGCACCGCGTCGATCGCGCTGCCGAACGGCCTCGTCGTCGCGGCGATCGTCGCGGTGAACGCGGTCGGCGACATCATCGATCCCGAGAGCGGCAAGGTGGTGGCAGGCGCGCGCAATCCGGACGGATCGCTCGCCGACGCGCGCAAGATCCTGCGCGGCGGCGCGCGTGTGG
>QHWK01000307.1 GCA_003223775.1 Acidobacteriota bacterium | reverse complement strand
CTGGCAGATGCTGGTCGAGAAGTGGGATGGCGGACACAACTTCCCCCGCTTCAACCACGACGACGGCAAGCCGCCGGGGCCGAAGCGCGTGACGACGACGCTGCGCTGGCTGCGCGCGTCGCGCGGGCAGTTCACCTTCGAGGATCACGAGACACCCTGGGGCGTCGTCTGCCGCAACCTCGACGTCAACATCACGAACCTGCCGAACTACCACGGCACGGCGACGTTCACCGGCGGCACCGTGTCGATCCAGGACTTCGTGCCGATGTGGGCGAACATGAGGGCGCAGTTCGTCATCGACGGCCCGCGCATTCACCTCAATCGCATCGATCTCGAGTCCGACGGCGCGAAGACGCTGGCGACCGGCGACGTCGACATGGCCCACTGGCCGAACCAGGGGTATCGCGTGCGCTCGCGCGTCAACTTTCCGCGCATGCGCGAGCTGTTCTTCAAGGACGCGTCGTGGAACGTCTCGGGCGACGGCGATTTCGACGGCACGTTCCGCCTCATGAAAACCGGCGAGGAGACGACGCGTGATCTCTCGGGCACCTTCTCGAGCGGCATCGCCGGCCTGAACGACTATCGCTTCCCGTCGCTCTACGGATCCCTGCGCTGGACGCAGAACGGCTTCGAGGTCTGGAACGCCGGGTCGCAGTTCTACGGCGGCAGCGCGCAGTTCGCCTACTCGATCAAGCCGTTCGGCAAGCCGGTGAAGCCGACGCACCGGTTCGACGCGACGCTCGCCGGCGTCGATCTCGCGCGCTTCACCGACTTCGAAGGGCTCGCGGGCCAGCGCTTCGCGGGATCCGCGAACCTCCGCAATCACCTCGAGTGGCCGTCGGGCCGGTTCGACGAGCATCGCGGCGACGGCGAAATCACGGTCGCGCCGCCCGCGGGCGTGACGACGATGACGGCGGCGCGCGCCGCCGACGACGATCACGCGCGCCACGAATGGGGGCCTTTCGCGCCGATGCCGCTGCCCGGGCATCTGCCGATCGCCGGCGAGCTCGCCTACGAGTACGGGCCCGACGAGGTCACGATCTCGCAGGGGCGCTTCGCAACGGAGAAGACGTTCGTCGCCTTCAACGGCACGACGGCGTACGGGGACAGGTCGCGGCTGCCGTTTCACGTGACGAGCGCCGACTGGCAGGAGAGCGATCAGCTGCTCGCCGGGATCATCACCGACTTCGGATCGCCGACCGGCGCGGTGCCCTTCGCCGGCCGCGGCGAGTTCGACGGCGTGATGACCGGCGCGTTCCGGCGGCCGCGCGTGGAGGGCGTCTTCACGGGCGACGATCTGCGCGCGTTCGACACGCTCTGGGGCAGCGGCCGCGCGCGCATCGTCGTCGAGAACAAGTACGTCGACGTCACGGATGGCGTCGTCGCGCTTGGCGACTCCGAGATTCGCGCCGACGGCCGCTTCTCGCTCGGTTACCCGCGCGAGGACGGCGGCGAGGAGATCAACGCGCGGCTGCGCGTCGCGCGGCGCGATCTCGACAGCCTGCGGCATGCGTTCGGCATCGACGCGTACCCCGTTTCGGGCAAGCTGTCGGGCGAGTTCCATCTCACGAGCGGCTACGAGCGGCCGGTCGGCTTCGGCACGATGACGATCGACGACGGCGTCGCGTACGGCGAGCCGTTTCAGAAGGTGACCTCGTCGCTCCGCTTCGACGGGCGCGGCGTGCGGCTCGACAACCTGGCGATGGCGAAGGGCGCCGGCACGGTGAACGGCGCGGCGTTCGTCGGCTGGGATTCCACCTACTCGTTCAACGCCGACGGCCGCCGCATTCCGGTCGAACACCTGGCGTTCATGCAGTATCCGCGCGCGCCGCTCTCGGGCGTCGCGGACGTGACGGCGACCGGCAGCGGCACGTTCGACGCGCCTCGCAACGACTTCCGCTTCCGCGTCGACGATCTGTTCGTCGGCGAGGAGGGCGTCGGCCAGGTGAACGGCACGCTCGCGCTGCGCGGCTCGGATCTGAGCGGACAGATCGACGCCGCGTCGTCGCGCCTGGCGCTCACCGGCACCGGCCACATCGCGCTGACGTCGAAAGCCGATGCCGAGCTGACGTTCCGCTTCCACGACACGTCGCTCGATCCGTACGTGCGGCTGTTCGTGCCGAAGCTGTCGCCGTTCACGACAGCCGTGATCACCGGCGCCATCCGCGTCGTCGGCGAGCTTGCGGATCCGAATCATCTCGTCGTCGACGGCACCGTGGACACGCTCGACATGCGGCTCCTCGACTACGCGGTGCGCAACGCGGCGCCGATCCGGATGTCGCTCGACAAGCAGCAGGTGAAGATCGACGAGCTCGAGCTCGTGGGCGAGGACACGCGGCTGCGCGTCGGGGGCGCCATCGATCTGAGCAACGATCGAATCGCGCTCAAGGCGTCGGGCGGCGCGAACCTCGGCATCCTGCAGGGGTTCTTCCGCGACGTCCGCGGCGCGGGGCGCGCGGAGCTGACGGCGTCGATCGACGGCCCGCTGCGGCAGCCGCAGTTCTCGGGCAGCGCGACGATTACCGGCGGCCGCATTCGCCACTTCTCGATCCCGAACGCGCTCGACGCGATCAACGGCACGATTCACTTCGACTCGGGAGGCATCCGGCTCGACGACGTCGCGGCGACGATGGGCGGAGGGCGCGTGCAGTTCGGCGGGCGGATCGGGCTCGACGGCTACGTGCCGGGCGACGTGGACATCACCGTGCGCGGCGAGGAGATGCGCCTCCGCGTTCCGGAAGGCGTGCGGTCGGTGGTCGACGCGGATCTGTCGCTGCGCGGCAACTACCGCGCGCCGACGCTCGGCGGCACGGTCACCGTGCGCAGCGCCGTCTGGAGCCGCCGCGTCGACACGCCCGGCAGCATCTTCGATCTCGCGTCGCGGCGTTCGGGATCGGGCGCCGCGCCGGGACCGCCCGCGGCGGAGCCGGCGAACCCGTTTCCGCTGAAGTTCGACATCCAGCTGCTCGTCCCCTCGACGCTGCGCGTCGAGACGAACCTCGCGCGGCTCGTCGCGAGCGCCGATCTCACGCTGCGCGGCACCTACGATCGGCCGTCGATCACGGGGCACGCCGACATCGATCGCGGCGAGGTGACGTTCGAGGGGCGCCGCTACCGGATCACGCGCGGCACGATGGATTTCACCAACCCGTCGCGCATCGAGCCGTTCTTCGACGTCGAAGCGGAGACCAACGTCCGCGTGCCGAACCAGACCTATCACGTCACGGTCGCGTTCGCGGGGACGACCGAGCAGCTGCGGCCGACGCTCAACGCCGATCCGCCGCTGCCGACGGCCGACGTGCTCGCGCTGCTCTTCAGCGAGACGCGCCGCGGCGGTCCGCAGGACATCGCGCCGGAGCTGCGCGCGCTGCAGAGCCCGAACCAGACGCAGACCGACATCCTGACGGCGCGCGCGACGCAGGCGCTCGCGGCGCCGATCTCGTCGGAAGTCGGCAAGGTCGTCGAACAGACCTTCGGCGTGGATACGTTCCAGCTGACGCCGTCGTTCGTCGATCCGACGAACCTGCAGGGATCGTCGCGGCTGAACCCGACGGCGCGCATCACGATCGGCAAGCGGATCTCCGACCGCGTCTACCTGACGTTTTCGCGCAGCCTGGGGACGACGATCAACGATCAGATCGTCCTGCTGGAGATCGAGGAGACCGATCGGCTGTCGTGGATCCTGTCGCGGAACGAGGACGCGCAGACCTACGCGCTCGAGTTCCGGGTGCGGCACGTGTTCTGATGCGCCTTCGCGTTCTTCGCGCGCTCTGCCTTCTTTGCGGTCTCAGCGCGACCTCGTACGCCGCTGTCGGTGACTACATTGGCAAGACGATCGCGTCGGTCCACCTCGTCGCGGAGGGGCGCGAGACGACGGACCCGGTGCTGACCGCCCTCGTGGAGACGGTGCCGGGAACGCCGCTCTCGATGCTCCAGGTGCGCGAGAGCGTCGCGCACCTCTTCAGCCTCGGCCAGTACGAAGGCGTCAGCGTGGACGCGTCGCTCGAGGACGGGCGCGTCGCGCTGACCTACGAGCTGGTGCCGATCCATCCGGTGGCGCGCATCCGGATCGCCGGTGTATCGAGCGCGCACGGCATCAACGCCGGCGCGCTGCGGCGCGCGATCGTCGATCGCTACGGCGTCTCGCCGCCGCTCGGCCG
>QHWK01000306.1 GCA_003223775.1 Acidobacteriota bacterium | reverse complement strand
CCGCAGCCGGTGCGCGGCATCGTGTATCCGGCGATCTCGCCCGACGGACGGCGCGTCGCGTACGCCGCGCTCGGCGATATCTGGGTGATGGACGCGGAGGGGGCGCCGCGCCGGCTGACGAGCGACGCCGCGCTCGACACCGCGCCCGCGTGGTCGCCCGACGGCAGGTCGCTGGCCTACTGCTCCGACCGCGCCGGCGGGATGAACATCTGGATCCACGACGTGCAGAGCGGCGCCGATCGCCAGATCACGCGGCTGACGACGGCGGCGACGCTGCCGGCGTGGTCGCGCGACGGCGGCCGCATCGCCTTCGTCGACGCCGACGGGCAGCTGATGATCGTCGACGTCGAGGGCGGCGCCGTGCGCAAGATTCACGATCGGTTGAACGCACCGGGCCGTCCGAGCTGGTCGCCCGATGGGTCGGCGGTGGTCGTGTCGTCGCTCAAGGTGTACTCGACGCGCTTCCGCGAAGGGACCAACGAAGTGCTGCGCGTGCCGACCGACGGGTCGGCCGATCGCTGGTTCGATCCGGCGCCGCACAAATCGATCGGCATGCGCGAAGACTACGGGCCGATCTGGTCGCCCGACGGCTCGCAGATGGCGGCGATCGTCGACGGGCTGCTGACGGCGTGGCCGGTCGGCCGCGACGGCGCGCCGCTCGGCCCGCCGCGTCCGCTCTCGACGGAGCTCGCCGCGTCGCCGACGTGGAGCGGCGATTCGCGGCAGATCCTCTATCAGACCGACGCGGGGATGAAGATCGTCGACGTCGGCGCCCGGCGCGTCGTGCGCGAGATCGCTCCGCACCTCACATGGACGCCGGCGCCGCCCCGCTACGTCGTCGCGCGCGGGGGCGCGGCGGATCGGACGAAGACGGTTCACGCCGGCCGCTTCTGGAACGGCGTCACCGACTCGCTGCAGCGCGACGTCGACATCGTGATCGACGGCAACCGCATCACGCGCGTCGAGCCGCATCGAGCGGCGCACGCCGGCGCGGTGATCGACGCGTCGAACGAGACCGTCATTCCGGGCCTCATCGAGATCCACACGCACCTCAGCCAGAACTTCGGCGAGGCGCTCGGCCGCGCGTTTCTGTCGTGGGGCATCACGACGGTCCGCAATCCGGCGACGAACACGTTCGAGGCGATGGAAGCGCGCGAGTCGTTCGAGTCCGGCGCGCGCGTCGGCCCGCGGCTCGTCACGACCGGCGAACCGTTCGACGGCACGCGCATCTACTATCCGGGCGGCACGTCGCTCGGCGACACCGGCCAGGTGCCGCTGGAGCTGCAGCACGCGAAGGATTTCGACTACGACTTCGTCAAGACCTACGTCCGGCTGCCCGATCTGATGCAGAAGCGGATCATCGACGCGGCGCACGCGATGGGCATGCCGGTGACGTCGCACGAGCTGTATCCGGCGGTGGCGTACGGCGCCGACGGCGTCGAGCACATCCGCGGCACCAGCCGACGCGGCTACTCGCCGAAGGTCAGCGCGCTCATGCGATCGTACCGCGACGTGATCGATCTGCTGACGGCGTCGAAGATGACGCTGACGCCGACGATCGGGATTCAGGGCGGCTTCCGGCTGCAGACGCTGCGCGATCCCTCGTGGATCGACGACGCCCGGATTCGAGCGCTGTATCCACCGTCGATCGCCGAGCGCTGGCGAGGCGAGACGCGCACGCCGGCGCCGGCAGCCGCGCTCGCGGACGCCGAGCGGCTCGTCGCGCCACAGGAGCGGACCGTCCTGCAAGTCGTGCGCGGCGGCGGCCGCGTGACCGCCGGCACCGACGCGCCCATCAACCCGTACGGGCTCAGCCTGTTGATGGAGCTCGAGAACTACGCGGACGGCGGCCTCACGCCGGTCGAGGTGCTGCGGACTGCGACGACGGTGTCCGCCGACGCGATGGGCGTCGCCGCTGACATCGGCAGCCTCGAGCCCGGCAAGCTGGCGGACATGACCTTCATCGACGGCGATCCGCTCCAGAACATCAAGGATCTGCGGCGCGTGCGCCGCGTGATCAAGGACGGCAATGTCTACGAGGTGTCGGCGCTGCTCGCCGGCCGTTCGCGAAATTAAGAATTAGAGAATTAAGAATTTAGAATTCGTGTCACGAATTCTTACTTCCAAATTCCAAATTCTTAATTTCTTCCGCCGACGGCGAACTGCACGTAGCCGTCGGCGATCGTTTCGTCCGGGTTCGCGCCGAAGAGCGCGAGCAGCTCGCTGATCACCGCGGCCTTGTCCTCGGCGTCGTGCCGGGACCACGTGCGCGACTTGAGCTCGATGAAGTAGCCGTCGGTGGCCGGCGTGATCAGACGATCGAGGTGGAGGTAGAACTCGACGCCGCGGTAGACGAGCAGCCAGCGCCGTCGATCCTTCTCGACGACGTGCTCGGCGGCGGGCCGGAAATACTCGCGGTAGAAGCGCGCCGACTGCGCCGCCGGCGCGAGATAGCGCGAGCGGAAGAGGAGCACGGCGCCGAATTCTTCCTCGCGCGTCCGGCCGGTGAGCGTCAGCCGCGATCGCGCGCCGGTGACGCGGCCCTCCGTGTCGAGGAACTCGTCTTCGCGGAAGCGGAGCCAGCCCTGCTCCGGATCGTCGAACGACCAGTACGTGTCGTACTGGTGATAGCGGCTCGATCGCACGGACGTGACCTGCTTGCTCGCGAGCACGGCGAGCGCGTGCGCCTCCGACGCGATGCGCGCCTTCACCTGCACTTCGAACGATTCCTGCTCGACGGCGCCGCCGACGGCGACGAGCTTCTGCAGAACGCTGACCTCGCGGCTCGTGAGGAAGAGGTCGACGCGCCTCGCAGCGTCGCGCGCGGCGTCGCGCAGCCCCCGCTCGTCGAGGGTGAGGAGCGCGCGGTCGCGCATCAGCCACCGGCCGTTGCACATCGCGTCGACCACGTCGGTGGACTTCGACGCGTAGACGATCTGCGCGTAGACGCCGTTGGGATCGCGATCGAACGCCGGCACGTTGTGCAGCCGATCGAGATCGACGACGATGAGGTCGGCGCGCTTGCCGGGCTCGAGCGATCCGGTGAGGTGATCGAGGTGCATGGCGCGCGCGCCGATGCGCGTCGCCATCGCCAGCGCGTCGCGCGCCGGCAGCGCCGTCGGATCGCCGCCGGCGCCCTTGGCGAGCAGCGCCGCGAGCCGCATCTCCTCGAACATGTCGAGGTCGTTGTTCGACGCCGCGCCGTCGGTGCCGATGCCGACGTCGACGCCGAGCTCCAGCATGCGCGCCACCGGCGCGATGCCGGCGCCGAGCTTCAGGTTGCTCGTCGGATTGTGCGCGACGC
>QHWK01000251.1 GCA_003223775.1 Acidobacteriota bacterium | reverse complement strand
GTCGCCGACCAGGGGCGGCTCGTCGAACGCGCAGCGCCGCTCGAGCGCGTGGCGATCGGCCGCGTAGTGATAGACGCCGCCGGCGGGATCGAGACCGGCCGCCGCTCCCGCAATCACGTACGCCTCGGTCGGATGCAGATTGCCGCTCGAAGGGTTGACGCGCAGCGACCACCGCGCGGACGGCGTCGGCGAGCCGGGCCGCCTGAGCTCCTTCCACGCCGAGAGGCCGAGGGAATATCGCAGGATGCCGGCGACGGCGAGCGTGAGCGGCCGCAGGTCGACCTGCGGCGCGCCGGCGAACGATCGAAAGGGATGAGGCTGGGAAGCCCAGTCGAGATAGCCGAGCGACCGCGCGAACCGGTGGAAATGATGCTTCGTGCCGTCGTGATACCGATCGACGGCGCCGCTGGTCGTCACGAAGCGAGCAGCGCGCGCGTCTCCTCCATGCGGCGATCGATCTCCTTGATCGCCTGCGCGATCTGCGCGCGGCGGCGCTCGTTGGTCGTCGCGGCGAGCTGGCGATCGAGCTCCGTGCGCGCGAGCCGCAGCGACTCGAGCGCCTGCACTTTTTCGGGATCGCGTACGGGCCTGGCGCCGCGGTTCTGCTGGCGCTCGCGCTCGAGCTCCTCCATCCGCTCCTGAATCCGCCCGTCGGCGTCGATCAGTCCTTCGCCCGCGTCGCCCATGACTCCTCCGTCCGAGAATGAAAGGTTTCACATTATAAGATGACCGCGTGGGCTCGAAGCCGCCGATCGATCCGCTCGCGGGTTTCCACGCCGCCACGCGGCGCTGGTTCGCCGGCGCGTTCGACGAACCAACTCGTCCGCAGGCGCTCGGGTGGCCCGCGATCGCGCGCGGCGAGTCGACGCTGATCCTCGCGCCGACCGGCAGCGGCAAGACGCTCACCGCGTTTCTGTGGTGCCTCGATCGGCTCATGTTCGCGCCGGCGCCGGAGAAGCGCGCGCGCTGCCGCGTGCTCTACATCTCGCCGCTGAAAGCGCTCGCCGTCGACGTCGAGCGCAACCTGCGCGCGCCGCTCGCGGGCATCGCGCAGATTGCCGCCGCGCTCGGCGACGCCTTCGTCGCGCCGGCGATTTCCATCCGCACGGGCGACACGCCGCAGTCCGAGCGCGCGCGCTTTCAGCGCGAGCCGGCCGACATCCTCATCACGACGCCCGAGTCGCTGTACCTGCTCCTCACCTCGAACGCGCGCGAGGCGCTGCGATCGATCGACACGATCATCGTCGACGAGATTCACGCGCTCGTGCCGACCAAGCGCGGCGCGCACCTCGCGATCTCGCTCGAGCGGCTCGAAGCGATCTGCGATCGCGCGCCGCAGCGGATCGGGCTGTCGGCGACGCAGCGTCCGCTCGACGAGGTGGCGCGGTTTCTGGGCGGCACAGATGTAGGGCGACCCTTTCAGGGTCGCCGCGAGTCGGCCCGCCGCGGGACGGCGACCCTGAAAGGGTCGCCCTACACCGAAGCAAAGATCGAGCGCGAGATCGAGCACGAGTTCGCCGCGCCGCGCGGCGCCGTCCGCTACCGTCCCGTCACGATCGTGGACGCCGGCCAGAAGAAGTCGCTGAAGTTGACGATCGAAGTCCCCGTCGAGGACATGGCCAGGCTGACGACGGCGGACGATATCCCGAGCGGACCCGCCTCGGTTGGCGACACACGGCCGTCGATCTGGTCGGCGATTCACCCGCGGCTCCTCGAGCTGATTCGCGCGCACCGCTCGACGCTGATCTTCGTCAACAGCCGCCGCCTCGCCGAGCGGCTCGCGGGCGCGCTGAACGAGCTCGCGGGCGAGACGCTCGTGCGATCGCACCACGGCTCGATCGCGCGGCCGCAGCGCGTCGAGATCGAAGACCTGCTCAAGGCCGGCGCGCTGCGCGCCCTCGTCGCCACCTCCTCGCTCGAGCTGGGCATCGACATGGGCGCGATCGATCTGGTCGTGCAGATCGAAGCGCCGCCCTCGGTGGCGAGCGGGCTGCAGCGCATCGGCCGCGGCGGGCATCAGGCCAACGCGATCAGCGAAGGCGTCGTCTTCCCGAAGTTCCGCGGCGATCTCGTCGCGTGCGCGGCGGTGGCCAAGGCGATGCACGACGGCGCCGTCGAGGCGACGCGCTACCCGCGCAACCCGCTCGACATCGTCGCGCAGCAGATCGTCGCGATGGCGTCGATGGACGGCTGGGCGGTGGACGATCTCTTCGCGGCGATTCGCGGCGCCGCGCCGTGCGCCGAGCTCAGTCGCTCGGTGTTCGAGGGCGTGCTCGACATGCTGTCGGGACGCTATCCATCCGACGAGTTCGCCGAGCTGCGGCCGCGCGTCACGTGGGACCGCGTCGCGGGAACCGTCAGCGCCCGCGAAGGCGCCAAGCGCGTGGCGATCGCCAACGGCGGCACGATTCCGGATCGCGGCCTCTACGGCGTGTTCCTGCTCGGCGCCGGCCCCGGCGCGGCACGCGTCGGCGAGCTCGACGAGGAGATGGTCTTCGAGAGCCGCGTGGGCGAGACCTTCGTGCTCGGCGCCTCGTCGTGGCGCATCGAGGAGATCACGCACGACCGCGTCCTCGTCTCGCCGGCGCCGGGCGAGCCCGGCAAGATGCCGTTCTGGAAAGGCGATCGCGCCGGCCGCCCTCTGGAGCTCGGCCTCGCGATCGGACGGCTGATGCACGACCTGCTGCGGCTGCCGGCGCCTGCCGCCATCGATCGCCTCACGCGGGAGCACGACCTCGACGCGCGCGCGGCCGAGAACCTGCTGCAGTACCTGCGCGATCAGCTCGCGGCGGCGCGCGCCGTCCCCGACGCCACGACGATCGTCGTCGAGCGCGTGCGCGACGAGCTCGGCGACTGGCGCGTCTGCGTGCTGTCGCCGCGCGGCGGACGGATTCACGCCCCCTGGGCGATGGCCGTCGCGGCGAAAATCCGGGAGGAGACCGGCGCGGACGTCGAGACGCTCTGGGGCGACGACGGATTCGTCGTGCGCTTCCCGGACGTGGACGAGCCGCCCGATCCGCGGCTGCTCGTGCCCGAGCCCGACGAGGTGCAGGCGCTCGTCGTCCGGCAGCTCGGGGCGACGGCGCTCTTCGCCGCGAAGTTTCGCGAGAACGCGGCGCGGTCGCTGCTCCTGCCGAAGCGGCGGCCGGGCATGCGCGCGCCGCTGTGG
>QHWK01000250.1 GCA_003223775.1 Acidobacteriota bacterium | reverse complement strand
CGTCATCGTGACGCGGGAGCCGTAAGCGCGATCCGCCGTGGAGGCGGAAACAGGAGGACATTTGGGCGTACTGGACGGGCGGACGGCGATCGTGACCGGCGCGAGCAAAGGCATCGGACGCGTGATGAGCCAGGTGTTCGCGCGCGAGGGCGCAAAGGTCGTCTGCGCCGCGAGGTCCGGCGCACTGGTCGAGGAGACTGTGGCGCTCATCACGTGGGCCGGCGGCGACGCGACGGCGGCGGTCGCCGACGCGGCCACCGAGCTCGGCGCGAAGTCGATCATGGACGCCGCGCTGCGCGCGTACGGCCGGCTCGACACGCTCGTCAACAACGCCGGCGACGGCGGTCCGACCAAAGCGGTGCAGGACTACACGCTCGACGACTGGTTCTACACGGTCAACTCGTGCCTCACGAGCTCGTACCTCTGCATCCGCTTCGCCGTGCCGTCGATGATCGCTGCGGGTCGCGGCGCGATCGTCAACATCGCGTCGATGGCCGGGCGCCGCGGCCTCGCGTACCGCGTCGGCTACTGCGCCGCGAAGGCGGGACAGGTCGGAATGAGCTACGGCCTGGCGCTGGAGCTGGGGCGCCACAACATCACGGTGAACGCCATCGCGCCGGCGGCCGTCGAAGGCGACCGCATCGATCGCGTGATCAAGGGTCAGGCGGAGGTGCGCGGCATCGACGTCGACCGGATGCGGCAGTCGTTCGTCGAGCGCTCGCCGCTCCGGCGGATGTCGACCGCGGAGGACATCGCGTCGCTCGCCGCGTTTCTGTGCAGCGATCTTGCGCGCAATATTTCGGGTCAGTGCATCCCGGTCACCGCCGGCGAGCCGGCGTCATGACCCCAATGATCCAGGATCAGATCCAGGATCAGATCCAGGATCAGATCCTGGATCGGATCCAGGAATGAAAGCTGTCCTCTGTAAGGCGTACGGTCCGCCGGAATCGCTCGTCGTCGAGGACGTGGCGTCGCCGACGGCCGGGCCGGGCGAAGTGGTCGTCTCGGTGAAGGCGGCGAGCGTCAACTTCCCCGACGTCCTGATCATCCAGAACAAATACCAGGTGAAGCCGCCGCTCCCCTTCTCGCCCGGCAGCGAGGTGGCGGGCGTCGTGAAAGCCATCGGCGACGGCGTCACAGGCGTGACGGCCGGCGACCGCGTGATGGCCTTCACGACCTTCGGCGCGTTCGCCGAAGAGGTGAAAACCGACGCGCGGCGGCTGATGCCGCTGCCCGACGGCATGGATTTCAACATGGCGGCGGCGTTCGGCCTCGCCTACGCGACCTCCGACCACGCGCTTCGCGACCGCGGACAGCTGACCGCCGGCGAGACGCTGCTCGTGCTCGGCGCCGCAGGCGGCGTCGGTCTCGCCGCGATCGAGATCGGCAAGGCGCTCGGCGCGCGCGTGATCGCGTGCGCGTCCACCGACGACAAGCTCGCGGTCTGCCGCGCGCACGGCGCCGACGAGACGATCAACTACGCGGCCGACGATCTCCGCGAGCGCGTCAAGGCATTGACCGACGCGCGCGGCGCCGACGTTGTCTACGACCCCGTCGGCGGCGCGTACACCGAGCCGGCGCTCCGATCGATCGCCTGGCGCGGCCGCCTGCTCGTCGTCGGCTTCGCCGCCGGCGACATTCCGAAGATTCCGCTGAACCTCACGCTGCTGAAGGGCTGTTCGATCGTCGGCGTCTACTGGGGCGAGTTCGCGCGGCGCGAGCCGCAGCGCTTCGCCGAGTCGATGCAACAGCTCGGCCGCTGGTATGCGGACGGCAAGCTGAAGCCGCACGTATCGGCGACCTTTCCGCTCGATCGCGCGGCGGACGCGCTCACGCGAATGGCGAATCGACAGGTGACCGGGAAGGTCGTGCTCACGGTTCCGTGATGCGGGCGCGCTCCCGGCGACGGCCGACGCCGATTTCTCGCGCCGCAAACCGCCCTTCTGTCCTTATAATCACCGCGGCTCGAAGGAGGCTTCCCGCATGACGCGTCGCCTGCTCGCCGCGCTCCTCGTATCCACGCTGCCGCTCGTCTCCACCGGCGAGGCGAAGACGACCGCCACCACGAACGGCACGGCGTGCGGCAATCTCGCGGCGCTCACCATTCCCAGCACCACGATCAAATCGGCGACGGCGGTCGCCGCCGGACCGTTCACGCCGCCCAGCGCGAACACGGCGATGACGCGGCCCGCGTTCTGCCGCGTGGAAGCGACCGCGCGGCCGACGACCGATTCGGAGATCAAGTTCGAGGTGTGGATTCCGCCCGCCGACGCGTGGAACGGCAAGCTCGAAGGCGTCGGCAACGGCGGCTACTCGGGCGCGATCGGCTACGCGGCGATGGCCGCCGGCCTGCGCCGCGGCTACGCCGTCGCGAGCACCGACACGGGGCACGCTGGCGACGACATGAAGTTCGGCCAGGGGCATCCGGAAAAGATCGTCGACTGGGCGTATCGATCGGTGCACGTGATGACCGAGGCGTCGAAGCTGATCGTCCGCGACGCCCAGGGGCGCTTCGCCGTTCGCGCGTACTTCGTCGGCTGCTCGTCGGGCGGCCATCAGGCGCTCACCGAGGCGCAGCGGTATCCGGAGGACTACGACGGCATCATCGCCGGCGATCCCGCGAACAACCGCATCCGCCAGACCTTCGCCTTCCTCTATTCGTGGGTCGTGACGCACACGCCCGACGGACATCCAATCATTCCGCAGAACAAGCTGTCGCTGATCACGCACGCGGCGGTCGAGGCGTGCGACGCGCTCGACGGCCTGAAGGACGGCATCATCGACGATCCGCGGCGCTGCCACTTCGATCCCGCGAAGCTCGCGTGTCCGTCGACGGGCGCGGGGCAGGCGCAGCGCGACGAGGCCGCGTGCCTGACCGCGCCGCAGGTGGAGGCCGCGCGGAAGATGTACGAGGGGTTGAAGAACCCGCGCACCGGCGAGCAGATCTTCACCGGCTGGCCGCGCGGCAGCGAGGGCTTCGGCGAGAATCCGATTCAGAGCTGGGGCCAG
>QHWK01000249.1 GCA_003223775.1 Acidobacteriota bacterium | reverse complement strand
TCGCCGTCAGCGGGACGATGGACGGCCGCGTGATCGAGTACGTCGATCACCTGCACGAGCACTTCGAGGATCCCGTCGTGATCCGCCGCGGCCGCTACATGCCGCCGACGCGGCCCGGCTACAGCATCACCATCCGCGAGGCGTCGCGCCTCGCGCATCGCTATCCCGACGGCAACGTCTGGCTGGAGAAGGTATGAGGGCAATCGTCGCGGGCGCAATTCTCCTCGCTGCCGTCGGTCCGGACGTGCTGGCAGGCCGTAGTATCGGCGACCATGAAAGCGTCGCCCAGCAAACGGCGCGCCCTGCGCCCGGTGCGTTCGATGTCCGCGCGTACGGCGCGAAGGGCGACGGCAGGACGCTCGACACGGACGCGATAAACTCGGCGATTGCCGCCGCGCACGCCGCCGGCGGCGGCACCGTTCGCTTCGGCGCAGGCTCGTACCTCTCCACGTCGATCCGTCTCCAGAGCCATGTCGGCCTCTTCCTCGATCACGGCGCGGCGATCGTCGCGGCCGAGCCGAGCAGCGGGCCGTACGACGAGCCGGAGCCGAACGAGTGGGACAAGTTCCAGGACTTCGGCCACAGCCACTGGCACAACAGCCTGATCTGGGGCGAGAACGTCGAGGACGTGTCGATCACCGGGCCCGGGCTCATTCACGGCAAAGGCCTGGTGCGGTCGAACACGAACGTGCCGCGCGGCGCCGGCAACAAGGCGATCGCGCTCAAGAACAGCCGCAACGTGATCATCCGCGACGTGTCGATCCTCCACGGCGGCTGGTTTGCGATTCTCGCCACCGGCGTCGACAATTTCACGATCGACAACATCAAGATCGACACGAACCGCGACGGCATCGACGTGGACGCGTGCAAGAACGTGCGTATCTCGAACGCCACGGTGAACTCGCCGTTCGACGACGGGATCTGTTTGAAGAGCAGCTACGGCCTCGGGTCGGCGCGGCCGACCGAGAACGTGACGATCACCAACTCGCAGGTGAGCGGCTACGACGAGGGCACGCTGCTCGACGGCACCTACAAGCGGACCGTGAAATACGCGCGCGGTCCGACGGGCCGCATCAAGTTCGGCACCGAGAGCAACGGCGGCTTCAAGAACATCACGATCTCGAACTGCGTGTTCGAGTACAGCCGCGGCCTCGCGATCGAGAGCGTCGACGGCGCGCGGATCGAGGACGTCGCGATCACGAACGTGACGATGCGGGACATCGTCAACGCGCCGATCTTCGTGCGTCTCGGCCGGCGCGCGCGCGGCCCCGGCGATCCGCCGCCCGGCATCATCGCACGCGTGCGAATCAGCGGCGTCGAAGCGTCGAACGTCGACGCGCGCCACGGCGTGCTGATCAGCGGCATACCCGGCCATCCAATCGAGGATCTCCGTCTGAGCGACATCCGGATCGCCTACCAGGGCGGCGGCACGGCGGCCGACGCCGCGCTCGAGCCCGAAGAGAAAGAAACCGAGTATCCGGAGCCCGACATGTTCGGCAACATGCCGGCGTACGGCATGTTCGCGCGGCACGTGAAGACACTGTGGGCGCGCGACCTCGTGTTCACGACGGACAGGCCCGACGCGCGGCCGGCGTTCCGCTTCGACGACGCCGCGGGCGTCGATCTCGAGCGGCTGAGCGTCCCGCGCGGCGCGCCGATCTTCTCGCTGCGCGGCGTCGCCGATTTCCTGCTGCGCAACAGCCCGGGGCTTCCGGACAAGCGGCTCGCGAAGGCCGACAAGGACGCCTTCTGACTTCGTATCCTCGCGTCGCGTCGCTCAAGAGCGCCGACGCCTTCCGCGCGCACCTCGATCGCAGCGGCATTCCGCTGGCGTTCGACGCGGCGCTCGACGCGCCGGCGCGCTCGCCGCTCGCGCGCGCGATCGACGTCAACGGCGTCCGCGTCGGGAACCGGTTCTGCGTGCTGCCGATGGAAGGATGGGACGGGACGCGCGACGGCGAGCCGAGCGATCTCACGCGCCGGCGCTGGCGGCGCTTCGGCGCGGGCGGCGCGAAGCTGATGTGGGGCGGCGAGGCGGTCGCCGTCCGCCACGACGGCCGCGCGAATCCGAACCAGCTGCTGATCACGCCGCGGACCGTCGCCGCGATCGCGTCGATGCGCGGCGAGCTCGTCGCCGCGCATCGCGAGCGGTTTGGATCGAACGCCGACGGCGATCTGTACATCGGCCTGCAGCTCACGCACTCGGGCCGCTACGCGCGGCCCGACGTCTACGATCGTCCTGCGCCGCTCGCCGCCTGCACGCATCCGCTGCTCGATCGCCGGTTCCCGGCGGGCGTGCGCGTGCTCAGCGACGCGGAGCTCGACACGCTCGTCGACGACTTCGCCGCCGCCGCCCGGCTCGCGCGCGATGCCGGTTTCCGCTTCGTCGACGTCAAGGCCTGCCACGGTTATCTCGGGCACGAGCTGCTCGGCGCGCGAACGCGCACCGGACCGTACGGCGGCGCGCTCGAGAACCGGACGCGCTTTCTGCAGCGCGTCATCGCGGCGATTCGGGCGGCCGCGCCCGGGCTCGAGATCGGCGTCCGCCTGTCGGCGTTCGACACGATGCCGTATCGAAAGCGCGCACGCGATCACGTCGGCGAGCCGGAGACGCGGCCGCCGGACGCGCGGACGCCCGACGCGATGCCCGGGTTCGGCGTCGCCGCGAACGACGACGATCTCGACGCGGCGCTCGACGAGGCGCGCGGCGTGCTGAGGCTGCTCGACGGCCTCGGCGTGCGGTGGATCTGCGTCACCGGCGGCAGCCCGTACTACAATCCGCACGTGCAGCGGCCGGCGCTCTTTCCGCCGCTCGACGGCTACGAGCCGCCGGAAGATCCGCTGCGCGGCGTCTGGCGGCAGATCCGCGCGACGGCGATCCTCAAGCGCGAGTATCCGCGCATGGTCCTCGTCGGATCGGCGTACAGCTACCTGCAGGAATGGCTGCCGCACGTGGCGCAGCACAACGTGCGCGAGGGGCTCTGCGATTTCGTCGGCCTCGGGCGGATCGTGCTGTCGTATCCGGATCTGCCAGCCGACGTGCTGAGCGGCGCGCCATTGAAGCGTGCGTCGTTCTGCCGCACGTTCAGCGACTGCACCACCGGTCCGCGCATGGGCCTCGCGTCGGGCTGCTATCCGCTCGACGCGTTCTATGCGGCGCGGCCCGAGGCGGTGCGCATTCGCGATGCGCGCACCGACGCGCGGACCGTGGCCGGCATCGACAAGTGAGGAGGACAGAGATGAGATCGATCGCGGGAGTCGTCGTGGGCATCTGCATCGGCGCCGCCGCCGTCGCCCTCGCGCAGCCGAAGGCGAAGGGCGGCTTCATCGTGCAGCACGACGCCGAGATCGCGAAGAACGAGCCGGGAACGCACGACGGCGGCGGTCGAACCATCGGCTACTCGTTCTTCGACAAGACGCCGGGCATGACATTCGTGTTCCGCAAACGCGCCCTGCATCCGGGCGCCGGCGTCGGGCTCCACGAGCAGCACGAAGACGAGGTCTACTACGTGCTGAGCGGCAAAGGCGTGATGACGGTCGATGGCACGGATGTCGACATGACGCCGGGGACCGCCGTGCTCACGCGTCCCGGCAGCTCGCACGCGCTGAAGCAGGTCGGCC
>QHWK01000248.1 GCA_003223775.1 Acidobacteriota bacterium | reverse complement strand
GTCGATCATCGGCAGGTTCGTCGGATCGGAGACGACGATCTCGAGCGTCTTGCCGACGCGGCGGTACGGGACGAACTCGTACCGCAGCATCAAATCGGCCGGAATCGACCGGAACAAGTCCTGATCGATCCGGAACGTATCCATGTCGATGAACTCGAGACGGTACCGCTCGGCGAGCCGCCGCGCCCGTTCGAGCTCGGCGCGATGCTCGTCGGCCCCCAGCACGGGTGCGAGATCCGTCGTCGGATCGTGGATGTCGGTATTCTGTGTCGCCATAATCCGGCGACCCTGAAGGGTCGCCCTACACCTGCTTACCCGCCCGGCCTTAGCTCGTGCCGAGCACGGAACTCAATTGGAACAACGGCATGTACAGCGCGAGCAGCAGGCCCGCGATGACGATGCCCATCATGACCAGCAGCACGGGCTCGACCAGCGTGACGAAGCGATCCATCGTGGTCGAGATTTCCTCGTCGTAGAAATCGGCGACCGTGTTCAGCATGTCCTGCAGCGCGCCGGTCGATTCGCCGACCTCCGCCATCTTCACGGCCACTTCGGGGAACGCGTGGCGCGCCTCGAGCGCCGCGGCGAAGGACTCCCCTTCGCGCACCCGCGCGCCCACGATCTCGAGCTGCTGCGCCATGAACTGGTTGCCGATCGAGCGCGCCGCGATGTCGAGCGCGTTGACGAGCGGCAGGCCGCCGCCCAGCAGCGTCGCCAGCGTGCGCGACATCTGCGACGTCGAGAACTTCCGTGCGACCTGGCCGAGCATCGGCACGCCGAGCAGCGCGTGGTCGAACCGCGCCTTCTGGCCCGGCTGCCGCACCCAGCTCAGAACAACGGCGACGGCGACCACCAGCACGACGACGATGAGCAGCATCTGGCCGCGCACGAACGCGGAGATCTCCATGATGATGCGCGTCACGAGCGGAAGGTCGGCGCCGAAACTCGTGTAGAAGTCGGAGAACGCCGGCACGACCTTCAGCACGATGAGCGTGACCAGCGCGAGCGCGAGGCTGACGAGAATCGCCGGGTAGACGAGCGCCGAGACCGTCTTGCTCTTCACCGTCTGGATGATCTTCGTGTATTCGACGTAGCGCCGAAGGACTGCCTCGAGGTTGCCGCTGCGCTCGCCGGCGAGGATCGACGCGGTGTAGACGCGCGGGAAGAGCTCCCCGTGGATCGCGAACGCGTCGGACAGCGCTGTGCCGGAGCGCACCTTTTCGTGGATGTCGTCGAGGACCCTGCGGAAGGTCGGCGATTCCACGCGGCGCTTCAACAGATCGAGCGACTGCACGAGCGGCATGCCCGCCTTGAGCAGCGTCGCCAGCTCCTGGTTGAAGACGAGGAACTCGCGCGTGTTGATGCGGTTGCGCTGCGGCAGGTGGAGCGAGATGCCGGCAATCGCGTGCTTCGGCTGGAGCGAGAGGACGTACAGCCCTTTCTCCTCGAGCTCGTGGCGCAGCCGGGCTTCGGTCTCGGCGACGTACAGGCCCTCGACAATCTCCCCGGTCGGCGACGCAAGACGGCAGCGAAACTCCATTTGGAACTGCCATTAATTGTATCAACTTATGCCACGGCTCTCTTGTCGTTAGACCGTGCGCGCCGGCGAAAAGGCGGGCGGAACTGCGCGGAACTGCTAGCGGTTCGCGAGATTGAGAATCCGCGACACGTAGTCCTGCGTCTCGCGGTACGGCGGGATGCCGCCGAAGCGCTGCACCGCTGCCTCGCCGGCGTTGTACGCCGCGAGCGCCAGCGCAACCGGCAGCCGCTGCAGCAGCGACTTCAGATGCTTGACGCCCGCTTCGATGTTCGACGCCGGATCGTACGGATCGGCCACCGCGTACTGCTTCGCCGTCGCCGGCATGAGCTGCATCAAACCCATCGCGCCTTTTGGCGATCGCGCGCGCTCGTGATACGCCGATTCCACCTGAATCACCGCGCGGACGAGCTTTGCGGACACGTCCTGCTCTGCCGACACTTTCTCGATGATGTCGCCGTACTTCACCGGCGGCCCAGGCGCAGACGCCTGCGCGACGACGACGGCCGGCTTCTCGACTTCGGGCTCCGGGTACGGCACTTCGTCGGGCACGATGCGATCGATCAGCATCGGATCGCAGATGATCTCGCCGCCCGCGCGCAGCGACAGCACGAGCTTGTCGTCCTCCGCCCGGTGCTCCTTGATCGAGAGCGTACGTCCCGTTGAGAAGTAGACGATCTCCGCTCGCGCTTGGCTCACGCCGAACACGAGGACGAACGTCAACGCCGAGAGGATCCGAACTCTGTTCACCAAGGTTCCCTATCGAGGATCGATGAACGCATGGAACACGCGGACGCCGAGCTCGCGCGGATCTTTGCTGCTCGTATTGATCACCGCCGGCACATATGTCTTGTCGACCGATATGACGAGCTCGGCGACGTCGCCGTTGCCCAGCTGCGCCACGTTCAACGGAATCTTCCGCAGCTGCGGCTGCTTCGGCCTCAGCGTGAACTGATCGACCACCTTTCCGCCGAGGCTGACGGCCACCTGCTGCGTCTCGCTGAACACGCTGCCCGGATTATCGACGTCGAGATAGAACAGGCAATCTTTCTTCGGGTTCTTGAACGACAGCGTGGCCTCTTTCTTCGTCCACTGCCATTCCACGGTCGCGTTATGCTCGGCCACTTCGGCTGGATGCCAGCCGTCCTTGAAGACCGTGAAGACGTTCTCGGTCTGCGGCTGCAGCTGGATTCGCGCGATTTTGTACGCGTGCTGGCCGACGTCCTCGCCGGAGAGCGGCAGGCGCTTCTGCGTCTGCGTCGAGTGGAGGCCGATCTGAATCGACGCCTCGCCGACGTACGGGTACACCGGAATGAACACGGTGTTCGTGTATTCGATCGTCTGGCCGGGCTTCCACTGGGTTGTCGGCACGGGCGGGTTGTGGTCGAACGCGAAGATGAGCTCCTCGTCCGCGTCCACCACGTGCACCATGACGCGATAGTCCTCGGCGAAATGCGCGTCCGGCGCCACGACGAATTTGTAATGAACGTCGAGCGGACTGCCGAGCGGCGCCTTGTCGTGGCTGAGCGTGACGGTCGGGGTCGCAACCGGCGGCGCCGGCGCTTCCTTGCGTCTGCATGCGGCGACGGCGGTCAGCGCCGAGAGCGCACACACGCCGAGCGCGACCGTTCGTGTCCGAGGACGCAAAATCATAGGCAACGCTGTTGGCTGCAGTCGAGATCGAAACAAGAGTGAAGGGATGCGAGGCATGATTATACCGTGTTGCCGCATCCTACGCAATCTGCTAGAGTTCCCGCCTTCGCGCCGCCCGTAAGCTGAGCGGCGCTTCGGCGGACAAGCCGCTTCACGATTTCGACCGCCCAGGTTAAGACGGAGCCGCTGCGCAGGAAGCTCGGCTTCGCGGGTTCCACTTTCGAGGGGTACATATCGGACCACCATGGCTCAGGAAGCACTGGGACTTGTCGAGACGAAAGGGCTC
>QHWK01000247.1 GCA_003223775.1 Acidobacteriota bacterium | reverse complement strand
GCCTGTCCTCGCGTACACCATCGACGTTCACGAGGCGCTCCATCAGTTCCATCCGGACATGCCGGCGACGAAAATCTTCGGCTACGACGGCACGTTCCCTGGTCCGACGTTCCACGCAAAATACGGCGAGCCGGTCCTGGTCCGTTTCTTCAACAATCTCGATGCGCACCACGTCGGATTCGGCGTGCCGTCGATCACGACCCATCTGCACAATTCGCATACGGCGTCGGAGAGCGACGGCTATCCGGGGAATTTTCACGACAGCGGCACCTACTGGGACAATCACTATCTGAACATCCTGAACGGCTTCTCACAGGATCCGCAGACCACCGACAGCGGCGAGTGCATGAACACGCTCTGGTATCACGACCACCGGCTCGACTTCACCGCGCAGAACGTGTACGCCGGTCTGGCCGGCTTTTATCTGCTGTTCGACCCGCAGGACTGCGGCGACGAGCAAAACACGAGTGGGTTCCAGCTCCCGAGCTTCTCGTCGGACCCGACCAAGAGCTTCGACATCCCAATGGTGTTCGCGGACAAGGTGTTCGACGCCGACGGCCAGGCGGTGTTCGACTTCTTCAACCTCGACGGGATCCTCGGCGACAAGTTCACCGTCAACGGCGCGATTCAGCCGTTTCTCAACGTGAAGCCGAGAAAGTATCGCTTCCGGTTCCTCGACGCGGGCCCCTCCCGGTTCTACGCGCTCGCGATGAGCGACGGCTCGCAGATGGTGCAGATCTCGAGCGATGGCAATCTGCTCTCGGCGCCGTTCCCGCGTTCGGTCGTCACCGTCGCCGTGTCCGAACGGCACGATGTGATCATCGACTTCTCGAAGTACCAGGACGGTGACAAGGTCTACCTGATGAACCGCGCCGAGCAGACCGACGGCCGCGGACCGACCGGGAATCTGCTGAACCCCGGCGATCCGCTCGTCGAGTTCCGCGTGACGTCGTTCCACGCGACCGACGTCAGCCGGATTCCGTCCACGATGCGCATTCCGCCGCCGATCCGCCTCGATCAGGTCGTGACCACGCGGTTCTGGGAGTTCAACCGCGGCAACGGCCAGTGGACGGTGAACGGCCAGATATTCAAAGAGGAAGAGATCCGGGCGCACGTGAAGTGCAACACGCGCGAGATCTGGAGATTCAAGAACGGCGGCGGCGGGTGGAGCCATCCAATCCACACTCACTACGAGGAGTCCCGGACGCTGACGCGCAACGGCCGGCCGCCGGCGGCGTTCGAAGCGGACCGCAAGGACGTGTCGGTGCTGGGGCCGGGCGAAGAAACGGAAGTGCTGTTCAACTTCCGCGACTTCCACGGCAAGTACGTGACGCACTGCCACAACGTGGTCCACGAGGACCACGCGATGATGATTCGCTTCGACATCGAGCCGTAGCGGATGGCGATCATGATCACGCGCAGAGCGCTGATGGCGTCATTGGCGGCCGTGCCCTTGATCGGGGCGCGCGCCGCCGCCGCGCCGCCGTCGGCCGGGGGCCGGCGGCATTTTCCGAACCCGACGCTGCTCACGCAGGACAACGAGCGCGTCGCCTTCTACGACGATCTGATGAAGGGAAAGATCGTCCTGGTCAACTTCTTCTACGTCGAGTGCGCCGGCATCTGTCCGGCGGCGACGGCGAACCTGATCACGGTGCAGAAGATGCTCGGCGAGCGCGTCGGCCGCGACATCTTCATGTACTCGATCACGCTCAAGCCGCTCGAGGATCGGCCGGCGCAGCTCAAGATGTATCAGGAGATGCACGGCATCAAGCCGGGCTGGACGCTCCTGACCGGCAGCGCGGACGACTGCGAGCTGCTGCGGCGGCGCCTCGGCTTCGCCGACATCGATCCGGTGGTCGATCGCGACACGGCGAACCACATCGGCGTGGTGCTGATCGGCAACGAGCGGCTCGACAGCTGGATGGCGTGTCCGGTGCAGAGTGATCCGAAGCAGATCGTCAAGTCCGTGTCCTGGATGGACAGGTGATGGCGACGCGCGGCGCGCGGCGGACGGTTGGATGCGCGCTCGCGCTCCTGCTGTGCGCCGGCGCCGCGGCGGCCGACGAGCTGCGAATCGACGGAGAGATCAAGGGCGTCGCGATCGACGACCGCAGCGCTCGCTCCGGTGGAACGCTCCTCGTCGGCGATCGCCGCGTCGTTGTGCCGCCCGGTCTCCTCATCGAGTTTCCGGGCGCCGCGTTGACGCTCAACGAGCTGTTCGCGCGGGCGCCCGGGCGGTGCCGCGACGCCGGCGCCGCCGGTCTCGCCGTCACGGATCCCTGCCGCCGCCCGCCGCGCGATCCGGCGGCGCGCGCCTGGTCGCCGGCCGACGACAAAACGCCGCGGACGACGCTCGATCCGGATCCGACCGACGATCCGCCGGCGACCAAAGCGCGCGTGGTCGCGACGATCCCGCCGGAGGACTCAGAGGCAGGTCGAAAGTCGCGCGATCCGGTCGCGACGAAAATCGTGCTCGTGCGCGACGAGCGATCGCTCAGCGGGGCGGTGACGTTCGTGAGCCAGACGCAGGGATACCTCCGCGTCGGCGGCGCGTACGGGATCGACGCCGGCGGCGCGATCGTGCGACTCAACGATCCCGACGCGCGGCAGAGCGCGCAGAGCGGGATCGGCTGCGGCGGGGAAGGCAACTGCAGCCCGGACGCGCGCTTTCGCCTCGACGCGAATCACTACTCGGTGCGCTTCGACGGCGGGTACCCGGCGTGCATTCCCGGCGGCCTCGGCGACGCGTGCTCGGCGTCGAGCCGTCCGGTGCGCGGGATCGCGGACGCGGCGCGGCTGATTCCCATCCGCGCCGGCGATCATGTGACGGCGCTCGGCGCATTCGAAGTGATCGACGGCGTGCGGATCTTCTCGGCGCACACGCTCGTCGATCACACCTCGCCTGTTGCGCCGAACGAAATGAATTAGGAATTTGGAATTTGGAATTTGGAATTCGTCACAGCGGTTGTGACAGCGCGGCCACGGATTCCAGATTCTTACTTCCAAATTCTCAATTCACTCCCCCGCGCCCCGTCACCGGCGTCGTCAGCGTGGCGCCTTTTTTGGCGAAGATCATGGCGAGCAGCCGGGCCGGCTCGGTCTGGCTGGCGTTGCGCGACACCTCGTGCACCGCGCCGGGCTGCTCGTAGAACATCTCGCCGACCGAATAGGTCCGCTCGTCGCCCTGGCCGGAGACTTTCGCGACCACTTTCCCCTCGAGCACGTACGCGAGCACGAAGCCCGCGTGCTGGTGCGGCGCGCCGACGCGGCCGGGCGGGTAGTCGACGTGGCTCACCGTCACCTCCCAGCCGTCGAGGGACAGGTTCGGCAGATCGTGCTTGAACACCGGCGGCCGCGGGGCCTGCGGCGCCGCCGGCTGCGCAGCCGCTTCGCCGTCGCGCGCGAGCGCGACCATCTCCGCGAAGAGCGCGAGCGATGCAAGAGCGTCTCGTCTGGTGATCG